>NZ_JAPJEE010000007.1:0-231779 GCF_030731885.1 Shewanella sp. ULN5 | reverse complement strand
GGAGAAGGATTCGAACCTTCGAAGGCTGAGCCGTCAGATTTACAGTCTGATCCCTTTGGCCACTCGGGAACCCCTCCTCAATTGCGGCCGCCATAGTAGACAGAATCCCATTATATGTAAAGTCAAAAAATGAAAATTTTATTAAAGTTATGTTCCGTTTGGTCGATAAAATAGCATTGAGTCGTAATAGTGTTGTTTTTATATGCAAATTGAGTCACTGCTGGTTAATGAATTACAATTAGGCAGTCGTTTAAATGCTGCGGTTGAGCATCAACGCCGAGGCGAATTTGGCTTACTGTTGGCGTTGCTTTCAGCCGATAGTACAGACATGGCTCAATTTCAATTCGATAAAGATCTTACAATCCATCAAAAGCTGTATAAAAAATTTGAACTGCCACAGCCACAAGCGCTTGTTGATGACCTGTCTACAACAAGCCGACACAATGACAATGCCTCCGTATTCCACGCACAAGGTCTGCGTCAGTTTCACCTGCAACAAAATTTGACGCCAGAAGCCATTGTCATTCGTGGCAAGCATCAAGACGGAATAGCACAAGTATTGAGTAACACCAGCGTGTTAATTAAGTCAAAATACGAAAATAATTCAATTCAGCCAGATTTACTCGAAGATATGCATTTTATTGAACAATTAGAACGACAACGCCAAATAAGCCAAACCATGCAATTAACGGCGTAAAAACTAGAGTTATATTTACTTTGGTGTTTGTGTATGAAGGTTATTGCTCTATAGATATGTGAGCTAAGCATAAGCAATTTGATATAGGCTAGCTTATGATGTTGTTTTTGGTTAGCTAGTGAAAAAGAGTGAAAAACGAGATGGTTAAAAAAATTCGTGAACAGCAGCAAAATGTGAATGATACTTGCACCGACTGCGGCAGTTTTGTCGATATTGGCGCTGTAATCGATGAGCATGATACAGAGCTAACGTTAATTTTTAATGGCGAAAACGCCAAATTTGATGCTCAAGAAATTGTTAATAAAGCGACACAACGTTTTGAGCATGTCGTTGTTGATCTCAGCGACGTAGACAATAGCATCAAGTTGACGCTCACTTTTGCTGTAACAGTTGAAAAAATGTTGTTCCAACTTGAAAATAGATTCTGAATTAACGTTACACCACAATAATTTGCGGTATAATCTATCGCAAATAACATAATAAACCTGTTAATTTAGAGGGTTAATGATAAGCGTATTTTTAAGCTCCCAATGGGGTGCATTTGAATATCTGCAAGTTACTACAGGGTAACTAGAACAATAATTCAGCAGAGTAGCAATGCACGATGTCTTTTCGGGAAAATAATGACACAAGAACAGAACCGGCACCTGTTAGAGTTAATTGTAAACTCTAGTGCAAAACAGCAGGGGAATTTTACTAAAACCTCTGAATTGGTTAGTAGACTTTTGCAGGAACATTTTGTTGCCTCATCTGTCTCTGTTTGGCTGTTTGACGAAAAATTTGATAGTGCCCACTCTGCTAATGACAGTAATCAAGTATCATTCAACTCTTGCTCTAAAAGGCAAATCGCCCATTACTGTGAAACCGATTTAAATCAATCAAAGACCATTTTTGAAGATCCACAATCAGAAATTCAATTTAGTTTTTTTGATGAGCTAAGACGTTACCGCTTTATTGCTGCCGATATTATTACCGCTAAAAATCAGTTGATCCATTCTTTTGACTATTATCAACGCCACTCAATACAGAGTACTTTGAATGTGGCAATACGGATCAATGGTCACATTGAAGGTGTATTAACCATTGAATTTAAACAGCCATTTGAATGGCTGCATGATCAAATTCAAATTGTTATTCAGTGTGCTGATCAGCTTGCGCTAACGCTTGCCACACGTTACTCCTACGATAAGTCTGAACAAATCAATTTATTGCGTAATGCCGCGGAGCATTCAGATCATGTGGTCATGATTGTTAATCTTGACACCTTGATGGTGGATTATGTCAATTTTGCCCATCAAAACATGACTGGGCTATTACGCAGTGATATAGAACATCATAGTGTGATGAATCTTGATATTTTTAGAAACAAGCCTGACGTATTGCAATATGTTCTGGATAAGTTGACTAAGAATGAAAGCGTGGTTGGTGATATTAAGCTAAAACGCATCGATAACCGCGAGTATTGGTTGCATTACCATGTGACAGGTTTTACGACGCAATTGGGTAATAGTTACGCATTGGTTTCAAGTTACGATATTTCATCAGAATTTCAACACAAAGCTGAATTAGAACGTTTAGCATGGCATTGTAGTTTAACCGGATTGCATAATCGCTCTTTTTTCACCCCAATACTTGATAGGGCTACTGATGGAGTATTACTGCTTGTCGATTTATTGGGTTTTAAACGGTTTAATGATTCCCATGGGCATGAGCAAGGTGACTCTTTACTCATCGAAGTCGCTAGACGCATTAAACACTTTGGAGCAAACCATCAAGCTATCAATGTAGCTCGAATTGGCAGTGACGAATTTTGCATTTTACTCCCTAAATTACCTCAAGACGGTGTAATAGAGGATATTGTCAGTAAATTGATGGCCAATCTCTCTGCTTTTGCTTTAATAAACCGTGAAAAAGTAGAGCCCAAACCCGCTGTTGCCGTAGTTGATATTGCATCTGTTGTTCATTATTTTTCGCCATTATCATGCGCAGATATAGCGTTACAATATGCTAAGAAAAAGTCTTTAGAACACTATCAATTTTTCAACCAAGATTTACTGGAACAATTCAAAAATAACGCTGAAATAGAAAAAGACCTGCAGTATGCAATTAAAGGTCGTCAATTTGAGTTGTATTATCAACCGTTAATGGATCTTCAAAACCATCGCTATATTGGTGCGGAAGCATTAATTAGATGGAACCACCCTAAAAAAGGCGTGTTGTATCCAGGTGCATTTATCGACATAGCTGAACAATCAGGCATGATTAATGCTTTAGGCGCCTGGGTGCTTGAAAGTGCTTGCAAGCAACTTAACCTTTGGCAGCATAAAAATGTCGATATCACTATGCATGTTAACGTCGCGGCAAGGCAGTTTTTCAGCGGAGATCTTTTTGATCAAGTATGGGATTTATTAAATCGCTATCGCATCAAACCCAAAAGTTTAATTCTGGAAATTACTGAAACAGAGTTGATGGGCGACATTCGTTATGCGACTCATTTATGCCAAGAATTAGCAGACTTAGGCGTAGGCATTGCGATTGATGATTTCGGCACGGGTTACAGTTCTATGAAGTATTTAAAACAGTTCCCCATTAGCAAACTCAAAATTGATCGTTCATTTATCATGGACATTTCATCCAGTAAGCAAAGCCGTGAAATTGTCAGTGCGATCATTGCTATGGCAAGAGCACTGAATATCTCAATTACTGCTGAAGGTGTTGAAACAAAGGAACAAGAAGAGTTTCTTGAGAAAATGGCTTGTGAGCATGCTCAGGGCTTCTTATACAGCCCTGCGATACGTGTTAATGATTTCAACAACTTCATTTTAGCTAAACTGCAGTAATGTAACCAACTCCAAGTGCCGCTTTAGTGTGATAACTCGCGCTTTTTACCTGCCACAACACAGCTTAAACTTTTTACCGCTATGACAAACACAAGCATCATTGCGTTTGGGCAAAGCCGCTTCCATTTGAACCCCTTGGGTGTAAAACCATTGACCATTTTGTTGCACAAAATGAGAGCGTTCAAAAATTGCATCGACACTTTTACCGTGTTTATACCATGCTTTAAAAGTAACAAAGGCTTGCAGGCTGCTTTCTAAATCTGTTACAAAATCAACGTGATGACTATCAATTAAGCCATGCTCTAACACGGTCAAGCCTAACCACTGGGTGTTACCTAATGCTAATTGCGCAGCCGTTAAGCCGTTGAGATAACTCTGATGGTGAGTTTTAATGAGATAATCAAATGCATTAACCACAAAAGCACAATAGCGTGAACGCATTAGTTGCTCAGCACTTTCGGCTTGTTCGGCGTTTGTATGAAATCTCTGGCAACACTCTTTATAAGCTAGCTGACTGTTACATGGGCAGGGGTGGGTTTCGGCAAATGTTATCATTATGGCTGTGGTGTGCTGTGTTGTATAAATTGGCGGCCATAATACCAATTTGGCATAGGCTTGGCGCTATAATAAAACTCTGGTTTAGAGCGGGTGTTAGAATCAACGCTAATTTTCCATTCGCCTTTTGACGTTCGTGTTGAGACAGTCACAAACTTACCAGCAAACTCACTTACCGGTTCGCCTGAATCGTCACCAGGGTGAAATTTTACCAAATAATAACCAACATCAGTTGATTGATTATCAGAAAACTGTCTCATAACGACTCTAAAATCGATTTCAATTTTGGCTTGTTTATGGCGGATTTTATTGAAGAACTTCTGATATAAATCAATAATTTTTTCACGCCCGAAAACAATGCCTTTGTCTTGTGTTTCAGAAATATACACAGCATCATCAACATAAATATTATTAACAATATCCATGTTCAGCTGTTCAAACCCTTGAGCAATAAACTGGTAGTTTTGATTGAGTTTATCGTTATCCACTTGAGTATTGCCATAGCAAGGAGAAACACTTGCAATAATTAGCAAGCCAAGTAATACGGGGATAAATGACAGTTTAAAAAAATTCATTAAAGCGATTTTCTCATCCGGTTGATCTGAACCACAACATGGCGTGTACTATAAATTATTATGCCGCATCGCAATAGAACATAATCATTACAAATTGTGTAGGAGGTCATTGTGGAACGACTAGATGACAACAGTTTATTTTTTCAAGAGATGGCAGATGTTAAGCCGCTAAAAGCAAGCCAAAAAACACAATCGGATGTATTTACCGTGCAGCTTTTGCCAACATTAGGGCAGTTAGCTAAACAAGCTGCGTTAAATGAACACGAGCTATTAGCCATGCTACCTATTGTACCTTTCGAGTTTCCTACTGTATCGCCCGATGTCGTGGTCAGTGAGAAACATGATGGTATGCAAGACGAAGTCTACAAGAGGCTCAGACAGGGAAAGTATGACATTAAAACGATTTTAGATGTGCATGAATACAGCTTACCACAAGCAAGGAGCAGTTTAGTTAATTGCATATTTGCGGCAATAGCACGTGGCGAGCGAAATATTTTAGTGATTCACGGTAAGGGATATCACAGTAAGCCGTATCCTGGCTTAATGAAGAGTGCTGTTTGTCACTGGTTGTCGGTTATTGATCAGGTAGCTGCTTATCATAGTACAACACGTGAACAAGGCGGCACAGGAGCTTTATTTGTTCTACTCAAAAAATCATCACAACAAAGAATAGAAAACAGTGAGCTAAACAGAAAGGGTGGTGGTTTTAGGTAAATCAAAACGCCAAATGATTTTGGCGTTTTGATTTAATAATCAACAAAGCACTAATACAACGAATAGGCTTAGATTAATATTTGTTGTTTACCAACCGCATTGACGGCTCGCTTGTGTATTTTGTTCATCCAACCACACTTGTAACGGCGCAAAATAATCGAGTACCGCTTTCGCATCCATTTGCTTGGTCCCGGTAACGACATTTAATGCTTCTGGCCATGGCTGACTTGCACCCATTTCCAGCATTTCATTTAATTTCGAGCCAGCTTCTTTATTACCATAAATACTACAGCGGTGAACTGGTCCAGTATCGCCAGCGATATCACATAATGCTTTATGGAACTGGAACTGTAAAACGTGTGCAAGGAAGTAACGGGTATAAGGCACATTCCCTGGGACGTGATATTTAGCCCCGGGGTCAAAATCCATTTCGGTGCGCGCAATTGGTGCTTTTACGCCTTGATATTTTTCACGCAATTGCCACCATGCTTGATTGTATTGTTCTGGTTTTATCGTGCCGTTAAAAACCTGCCAACGCCATTGATCAATCATTAACCCAAACGGCATAAAGGCAATTTTATCTAATGCTTGCTTAAGCAATAAACCAATATCTTTATCGGCGTCAGGTACTGTGTCGAGCAAGCCTATTTGTTGCAGATATTTTGGCGTGATAGAAAGCGCTATCGTGTCTCCAATGGCTTCATGAAAGCCATCATTGGCAGAGTTTTTAAAGATAAACGGTTGCTCTTTATAAGCGCGCTGATAAAAATTATGTCCTAGTTCATGATGGATGACGGTAAAATCTTCAGATGTTTTTTGGATACACATTTTAATACGAATATCATCTAGGTTATCCAAATCCCAAGCAGAAGCATGACAAACAACATCACGATCTTGCGGCTGAACAAACATCGAACGAGACCAAAATGAATCAGGTAACTTGTCAAAACCCAGTGAAGTAAAGAAACCTTCAGCCTGTTTTACCATTTTGACTTCATCATAATTGTTTTCAGCCAGAAGGGCGGTGACATTATAACCAGGGTCAGCATTGTCAGGGGCAACGGAATTGTAGATTGTGCCCCATTGCTGTGCCCACATATTTCCTAGTAAGTGTGCAGGAATAGGGCCTGTTTTAGGGGCGACCTCATCACCGTACTTTTGATTTAATTCACCGCGTACATAGCAGTGCAGCGAATCATATAACGGCTTAATTTGTCCCCAAAGGCGGTCTAATTCAGCAGAAAAGTCTTCGGGTTTCATATCATATTGACTACGCCATAATTCAGACAAATCCTGATAACCTAGATCGCGGGCACCTTCATTGGCTAATTCTACTTCACGCTCAAATAATGGTCGCATTGGCTTAGCGATGTCACGCCAGCCTTGCCATGCTTCTAATAGAACAGCCGGATCGCTTGATTCAGCCATAAGATTAGATAATTCTGGCTGGGTTAAACATTTACCATCGGCAAAACAATATTTGCCTTTTCCATATAGGCCGTTAAGTTCAGAACTGATTTTAGCCAGTTCAGCATTTTTTAGCGGATCTAATGGTGCGGGTAACACTAAGCTGCTACGTAAACTGTTCAGCTTACGCGCGTTAATGGGATCTAACTCCACATTGGCATATTTTGCGGCTTCAGTAGCATAGCGAACGGATGTAGAGATAACCTTTTCACCCATAGCAGCAGAGAGGGCGGCAGTGTCTTCAGTAATGAAATTGGAATATATCCATTCAGCACGATTTGCTTCTATTGATAGTTGGGCTAAATCGGCCTCAGCTTGATTAATAAATGCAATCGCTGAACTAGCATCAATTGTGTTGGTTTGTTGAGAAACACCATTAGCTGGCGCAGCATTACTTTGGCTAACATTATCACTTTCACTACAGGCAGCAGTTCCCAACACCAATGCAACAAGTAATGCAGTTTTAGACGGTCGTTTTAAAGGCAAATTCATTTTATTTTTCCTTATTGTTATTAGTCCTATAGTGTACCTAAAAACTTTGTATATTGCATGCAAGTTAAAACTGTTGGCTTTATGTGGGTGTTTGTGGTTTTTTTGCTAACTAAATAAGCTAAATTTAAATTGACATCTGTTCGCTCAATGATTAATTTAAACGGGTGTTTAAATTGAGAGTGAGTTAGAGGATGGCAGGTCGTACTGATACGAAAACAAGAATTCTAGACGCAGCAGAAAAACTTTTTGCCGAGCGAGGATTTTCAGAAACGTCTTTGCGTTTAATCACCAGTAAAGCAGAAGTGAACTTAGCATCGGTTAATTATCATTTTGGCTCGAAAAAAGAATTAATACGGGCAGTGTTAGCACGTTACCTAGATGTGTTTATGCCAACGGCTGCCAGTGAAATAAAAAGACTACATTTAGCACCAGAGCATGCATCGTTGAATGAAATATTTTCGGCATTGATTAAACCATTATTAGAACTTAACAAAGTTCGAAATGGTGGCACGATTATATTTTTACAACTGTTAGGTCGTGGCTATATTGAAAGCCAAGGTCACTTACGTTGGTTTATCACCACGCATTATGGCCAACACTTAACGACATTTGTACAAGCAGTATCAGCAAGTGCGCCTCATATTCCACCGGCTGAAATGTTTTGGCGTTTGCATTTCACCCTAGGCACCATTGTATTCACTATGGCGTCAGCTGATGCATTAAATGAAATTGCCGCTTCAGATTATGGTGAACATAATAATACTGAAGCCATTATCCGAAAAGTAATCCCCTACATGGCAGCAGGTGTTGCTGTGCCAGTTATATCTAACGAGTAAAACTTAAGAAGGTTAAAAATGAGTATTCTTATATTACTAATCATTGCCGTTGCAGTACTCTTTGGTGTGCGCAGTGTCAGGATGCAGGTTATCACGCGTCCCGCATTTACATTTTTCAAAAAAGTGCTGCCGCCACTATCAAGTACTGAAAAAGAGGCGATGGAAGCAGGGGATGTATGGTGGGAAGGTGAGTTGTTCCGTGGTAAGCCTGACTGGAATAAACTTCATGGTTACGCAAAACCGACATTAACGCCAGAAGAACAGAGCTTCTTAGACAATCAGGTGCAAACAGCGTTAACGATGATCGATGATTTTGATATCGTTCATAACCGCAAAGATCTTCCACCAGAGCTATGGGAATACTTTAAGAAAGAAGGTTTCTTTGCGTTAATTATTCCTAAAAAGTACGGTGGCCGCGAGTTTTCTGCTTATGCTAACTCGACTATTGTTGCCACAATTGCAACTCGCAGTGTTAGTGCCGCAGTAACAGTAATGGTGCCTAATTCGTTAGGGCCTGGTGAGTTATTGACTCACTATGGTACCCAAGAGCAAAAAGATCGCTGGTTACCTTCTTTAGCTGTTGGTAAAGAACTACCGTGTTTTGCGTTAACAGGGCCTGAAGCAGGCAGTGATGCTGGCGCAATTCCTGATATCGGTGTTGTCTGCCGTCAAGAGTTTGAAGGCGAAGAAACCTTAGGTATTAGCTTAACCTGGAACAAACGTTACATCACCTTAGCTCCGGTCGCTACCGTACTGGGTTTAGCGTTCCAAATGCGCGATCCAGATAAGCTATTGGGCGATAAGAAAAACCTTGGTATTACCTGTGCGTTGATCCCAACCGATCACGTAGGTGTTGAAATCGGTCGTCGTCATAACCCATTAATGATGGCGTTTATGAATGGTACAACAAGCGGTAAAGATGTGTTTATCCCATTAGATTGGATCATTGGTGGTCCACAATATGCGGGTAAAGGTTGGAGAATGTTAGTTGAGTGCCTATCAGCGGGACGTGGTATTTCATTACCTGCACTTGCAACAGCATCAGGTCACGTTACCACCAAAACCACTACTGCCTACAGTTATGTACGTCAGCAATTTGGTATGCCAATTGGAAACTTTGAAGGTGTTCAAGAAGCATTAGCGCGTATTATTGCCAATACCTATCAGTTAGAAGCCGCGCGTCGTCTAACAACAACGGGTATTGATGCCAACGTCAAGCCTTCAGTCGTCACCGCTATTGCTAAATACCACATGACAGAGTTAGGTCGTGATGTGTTAGAAGATGCGATGGATATTCAATCAGGTAAAGGGATCCAGTTAGGGCCTAAAAACTATTTGGGTCATGCTTTTATGGCTAACCCAATTTCAATTACCGTTGAAGGTGCAAACATTTTAACGCGATCGTTGATGATTTTTGGTCAAGGGGCAACCCGTTGTCATCCATACGTGCTTGCTGAAATGGAAGCTGCGGGTATGGAAGATGAAACGGCTGCAGTCGATCGTTTTGACCAGTTATTATTAGGCCATATTGGTTATGCAACTCGTAATGCGCTTAGCGCTTTTGCAAATGCATTAACTGGCAGTCGTTTTTCATCATCACCTGTAAGTGGGCCAACCCAAAAGTACTATCGTGATATGAATCGCATTTCGTCTTCATTGGCGATTATGACTGACTTATCGATGTTAATCATGGGCGGCGATCTTAAACGTAAAGAAATGATTTCAGCAAGAATGGGTGATGTACTCAGTCAATTGTACCTAGCATCTGCAACATTGAAATTCTATGAAGACAATGGCCGCCAACACGATGATTTACCGAGTGTGCATTATGTGATGACTGAACGTCTTCACTTAGCAGCTAAAGCGTTAGAAGATGCGATTCGTAATTTCCCAAGCAAAATTGCGGGTATATTACTAAAAGTGTTAATTTTCCCATTAGGTAATCACTTTACCGCCCCAAGCGATAAAGCGGCAGTTGAATTAGTAAAAGCTATGCTGAAGCCAAGTCCTGCACGTGACCGCATTACCTTTTTGTGTAGTGAGTTTGAGGGTGACACTGGTGGCATAGCAGAAGTAGAAGATGCATTCCTTGCAAAATATGCAGCAAGAGATTTGTATAAGAAACTGAAAAAAGCACAGCGCAGTGGTCATATTAAATCAAAATTACCTATGCTTGAATTATTCGAAGTAGCATTAGAAAAAGACATTATTACTGATGCAGAATATCAACAATTATTAGAAGCTGATAAGAAGCGTTTAGCGGCTATCAACGTCAATGATTTTGAAAAGCTATAACCTTCTAAGATAAATATTTAGCTTAGATACCAACCCCAAAAACGCTGACATTGTTCAGCGTTTTTTATTTTATGATAAAAACTGCCAAGTCAATTTCAACAAGATAGGATCTCTGCAACATGACGTTTTTATTTAGCTAGGGAAAATGAAAGGGAATGATATTGAGTCCAACATAATGATATGGATAGTAATCAATTGCCTGCAGCATGGGTGTTCAGGATGAACGGAATGTCGTGGTCAGATCAAGTCTGAGCTAGTACAATTTATATCTTCGATTTAGCTTCATTTGAGATAAGTTTTGATTTTAAAGCTAGCTTGGTTTTTGCCCCAACGTTTGCTTGGAATATGGCCTAAGGCCACTAACGTCGTGGCGCTTCGCCCACACCAGACCAAAGGGGCAAAACGCACGCTTTTTTACAAAAGAAGCCTTTGGAAACCCTCAGCGCCCCAGACGAAAAATGCTGAGAAGCGCATAATTTTCGATGGGGATCGATCCTGCTTTTAACCTCATCTGTAATCTGCTTCGGCCATTGTCACCTAATATAAAAAATATCCTAACGCTTCCGATGGGCCGTCCATGGCCCAACGAAAGCTAGCGTAGCATCCATGCCAAGCTCGCAGCCTTTTTTCGATGACCTCAACATCCAAGCTTTTCTTATGGAATTGTTACGAATGAAGTTAAATCGAAGATGTGAAAATTTCGGGTGCAGATGAGCCAGCGAGTATCCAAAACATGGATGTGTAGCGGTCAAGTAAAATTGGCCACGGTTTTAGAGTCATTCCAATATAAACGTTCTGACTCATTTGGCGTTAACCCACCATTATATTGATGGGGTCTGGTTTCACTGTAATATCCCGTGATGTAGTTTGTTATTTCTTTATCTGCTTCTGTAAAATTACCATAACCATTTACTGGCACCCATTCAGATTTCAAACTTCTAAAGAAGCGCTCCATTGGTGCGTTATCCCAACAATTCCCGCGACGACTCATACTTTGCTCAATTTGAAGACGCCATAATAACTGTCTGAATTTCAAGCTTGTGTAATGCGAACCTTGATCACTGTGATAAATCACATTCTCAGGTTTACCCCTTAACTCAAACGCCATATTCAAGGCTTTGCACGTCAGTTCGCTATCTGGCGATAATGACAAGGCCCATCCCACAGGTTTGCGGGAAAATAAATCTAGAACAACCGCTAAATATGCCCAACGATTACCGACCCAAAGTAGAGTAAGAGGCAGAGCGTAGTCGAGCTATTTCTCTGCTTCTCCTCTCCGAACCGTACGTGCACCTTTCAGCGCATACGGCTCTCCGCTTAATTGTGGCTAACAGCCATGGCAACATCGCTATAGCGAGACGTGACAGTATTTCTAATTTCATCTCTGAGGTAGGGATTTGCTTCTGGTGATCGCCATCTAAAGGGTAATTTAGGGCTACTCACTAATCTAAATAGTGACGCGCCACATAAATTTCCACGATTGCTTTTACCAAATAACACCCATGTCGTTGCCTGATTTGGTGTCGGACGTTTGATCCATTTCATCATTAACGATTTAATAGAACAACGATATTTCCTAGCCAACCACTTAGCGAGTTTCCAGAAAATAATACGATCAATTTTGCTGTAAACTTTCGCGGTGTAATCAGTATGTCGATAAAATTGTGCCCAACCCTTAAGTTTGCGATTGAGTTGTTCCACTTTGTCTATCTTGCTACAGCTATGATCCCCTGATAAAGCCTGACTCAATGAATGAGAAAATGCTTTGGCTTTACCGTTTGGAATACCAGACACCACTCGCATATTTCCCTTAGGTCCACGCTTTCGAATGATCCTATGTCCGAGAAATATAAAACCGTCATTCACATGTGTAATATGAGTTTTATCCATATTTAACGTGAGTTGCAGCTTACCTTCTAGGAAGTGTCGACATTGGTCCCGAATTGCCTCTGCTTGTTGTTTATTGCCTTTGACAATCACTAGAAAGTCATCAGCATAACGGCAATAAGCAACGGCAGGTTTCCATTGTCTGTTTTCCTCAACCGCAGGTTTTCGCTTGATTTTGATACTGTGGTTCCAGTACCAGCGGTCTTTACGGGCTTTCTTGCTCAAGTAACATTTATCCAAATATTGATCGAACTCATTAAGCATTATGTTTGACAATAACGGAGAAATTACACCACCTTGTGGTACGCCTTCGCTTGTTGCACAAAATAGGTTACGTTCAATGTGTCCAGCTTTAATGAAGCGCCAAAGCAAATCATTAAATCGACGGCAGTTGATCCGTTTACGAACACATTTCATCAATAATCGATGGTGAACTGTATCAAAATAACTTGATAAGTCACCTTCAACTACCCAGCGGCCTCTAGGCTCCTTGGATTCAGTCATTTGTAGCTTAACTGTTCTAATGGCGTGATGGACGCTACGCTCTGGTCTAAAACCATAGGACAACGAATGAAAATCATTTTCCCATATCGGCTCCATTGCCATGAGCATGGTACGTTGAACTATTCTGTCCCTAAGCGTCGGTATACCTAAAGGACGTAGCTTTCCATTGGCCTTGGGGATATAGATCCGTCTAGCAGGCATCGGTTGATAGTTAGCTGACAGCAGATCATTTCTGATCTCATCAAGATAACCAGCCAGATTAGCCTGTATATGAATCTTTGTTAGTCCATCAACACCAGGCGTTTTAGCGCCTTTTGAAGAAAGCGTTACTTGTGCCGCTTGGCGAAGCCAATGTGGATGACTGATAAGGCGCAACAGTCGATTAACGCGGTGCGCTTTATCGGTTGCTGTCCATGTTGCTAATTTGCGTTGCATTTCGCTGATTATCAAAGGTCTTCACCTCATTAAGGTCAGATAATTTGCTCACGCAAATCAATTAAACTGCGTCCCTTCGCCATGTAATGGGCTTTCCCCATCTCAGACTACTACGAACGCTCCGCCAGCTTGCTTGTCATCGGGGTCGTGCTCCCTTAGCATTCAAAACAAACCTTCCCCGGTTTACCTACCTGAACTCGAGCATATTGGGGTGGATGCCGATCGCAGTCTTTGACCTTATCATTCTGTAAGGTGATGATGCTTAAACGCAGAATTGTGATTTAACGTTTATCCATTAAATAAGTACATATTTATTACTCATTAATTCGGTAATAGTGCCCATACATTTAGCACTATTGCAGCACCATATTACCTATTAATTCGTGTAGGCAATGGCGACGTTTCAGCCCATAGATGCGGGTTAATCGGTTCATGTTCTTCATCCGTCCAATACTTAGTCTAGAGGAGCATCTTGGCTTAACGAATTCGCCTCACTCCCCGTTGTCAGCGAGTTACATCACCTTATCAGCATACGATAAGTCACTGCCGCTCAGACTCAACTATCTGCACAACCAGATAGTGCCATAAACAATGTAGCTCCTGCCGTAGTGTTCATGTATTTCAGATAGACTCGTGGTTCATTAAAGCATTCCGTGCTAGTGCTGAACTCCGGGCACACCATACGTCACGTCGCCACACCACACTTTATTTGGTTGGGTAACAGCAAACTGTCGATTAAGCGTATTAGGGATAGCAACATGCTCTTGTGTTGCTTTCCTATAAGCATGCTTAGGCTGCTGACAACTCACTAATCCAAGTTTGAGCATGAGATTTCGAGCTCGATAACGACTGAGTTTAATCCCTTTGTTCGTCACTAATTGCGCTATCGTTCTAGCACCGGCAGAGCCATTACTAATACGATGCGCGGCCTTCACTTCACTACATAAAATTGTAAAATCAGCATCGATATGGTCTTTTCTTTTTAGCCAATATTTATAGCTACTTCGATGCACTTTGAATGCATTACAAATTGTAAGAATAGAGTGGCTCTGCTTGAGTTGGCTGATTAGCGCAAATTGTTCATCGAGTCTGTAGGTGGCCAAAATAACTATGCCACTACAGTTTTACTATCTTCGTTATCGTGATCTAGTCGATTAGATTGTCAATTGATACGTCTGAACAAAGCATTGCCTTTGCCATGTTTTGAATTGTTATGGTAAAACCAGTTTATTATTACAAGACACAATAGGGCAAAATTTAACCCAAATGTTATGTTTTTTGGCTAATGTTAAAGCTATTCACTTTGCTACGTAATGAGCTAATAAAACATCAATTGATGAAGTTTCTTCATATCAGCAAGTAGGTATAAAAACATATCATTAGCTGTGATTTATCATTAATCATCCCCACATCCATGTTATCGCCTAAAAATTCATATCAATGTTCTACATTCAACTATTTAGCCTAGGCAGTCTTAAGTGATATGATATATAACTGTATGCCTACTAAGCTAAAACTGTGTCAGTTGAAACGTGAAAATATCGGCCTTTTTTGTATGGCAATTGCGATAATTTGATTTAAATTTGATGTATTTTTATTCTTCCGCCCTATATGAGGGCGCAGCCTTTAGATTATTTCAGCATTACTGGAGACAAATCTCATGACCAACGTGAATGTGGATGCCGCTATGTTAACGACTAAGCCATCCCAAGATGGATTTAGCATGCCTGGTGAGTGGGCACCGCAGCAAGCGGTATGGATGATTTGGCCACATCGTCCAGACAATTGGCGCTCAGCAGGTGCTTATGCTCAGGCGACGTTTGCTAAGGTTGCAGATGCCATAGCTCCAGCAGCACCTGTTTATATGGGCGTACCTAAAGCATTTTTAGCCCAAGCTAAGACTGTTATGCCGTCACACGTTACTTTAGTTGAAATTAATAGCGATGATTGCTGGGCTCGTGATACTGGCCCTACTGTTGTCGTCAATTCCAAGGGGGAATGCCGTGGTGTTGATTGGGGATTTAATGCTTGGGGCGGTTTAAATGGCGGTTTGTATTCGCCATGGGATAAGGACGAACAAGTCGCACAAAAGATGTTATCTGTGCATGGTTTTGAGCGTTATCAAGCGCCGCTGATCCTTGAAGGTGGATCAATTCATGTCGATGGTGAAGGTACCTGTTTGACCAGTGTTGAATGTTTACTTAACAGTAACCGCAACCCTGATCTAACCCGTGAACAGATAGAAGCATTACTATCTGACTATTTAAATGTGCAACAGTTTATCTGGTTAGAAGAAGGCGTTTACATGGATGAGACCGACGGACATATCGATAATATGTGTTGTTTTGCTCGCCCTGGAGAAGTGATTTTACACTGGACTGATGATCAAACAGATCCTCAATATCCTCGTTCAAAAGCGGCTTTAGAGGTTTTACAAAATACGGTTGATGCACAAGGTCGTAAGTTGAAAATTCATTTATTGCCACAACCAGGTCCTTTGTATTGCACAGCTGAAGAAGCGCAAGGTGTAACCCAAGGATCGGGTGTGCCTCGTACAGCGGGTGAACGTTTAGCCGGTTCTTATGTTAACTTTTTAATTACTAACCAACGAATTGTGTTCCCACTGCTTGACCCTCTAACGGACGATATTGCTGCACAAAAATTGCAGGAGATTTTCCCTGAGTATGAGATTGTTGGCGTACCAGCCCGTGAAATCTTATTGGGTGGGGGTAATATTCATTGTATTACCCAGCAGATCCCTTCAGGGCGATAAATAAAAACCAAGACCAATATGAAGACAGTGAATAATTAATCACTAATCACTAATCACTGTCTTTGATGATATCTATCTTTTAGAGCATTGATCTTCTACACAATTGCCTTTCAATAAGAGGTCGTAACATGTTTGAAGTAACTGAAGTTTCCATTGCTGAGCTGCGTGCCGCCCTAGAGTCCGGTCGTACCACAGCAGTTGAACTGGTTAAGTCTTATCTCGCAAGGGTGGAAGCTTATGACGGCCCAGCAACAAACACCAAGCTAAACGCGCTAGTGGTTCACAACCCTGACGCCATAAAAGAGGCTGAAGCTTCTGATGCGCGCCGCGCTAAAGGCGAAACACTGAGCCCACTTGATGGCATTCCTTATACTGCAAAAGACAGTTATTTAGTGAAGGGGCTTACGGCCGCATCTGGCAGTCCTGCATTTAAAAATTTAGTAGCCCAATACGATGCTTTTGCGGTCGAGCGTCTTCGCGAGGCTGGAGCCATATGTTTAGGTAAAACTAATATGCCTCCTATGGCAAATGGTGGCATGCAACGCGGTCACTATGGTCGCGCCGAAAGTCCATACAATGCTGATTACTTAACAGCACCCTTTGCATCGGGGTCTTCAAATGGCGCTGGCACCGGTACGGCTGCAAGTTATTCTGCTTTTGGTTTAGCAGAAGAAACCTGGTCGAGCGGTCGTGGGCCTGCATCAAATAATGGTTTGTGTGCCTATACTCCGTCACGGGGCGTTATTTCTGTGCGCGGTAACTGGCCGTTAACACCGACTATGGATGTTGTGGTGCCTTATACCCGTACAATGGCAGATATGCTTGAAGTACTAGATGTTATTGTTGCTGATGATCCTATTACCCGTGGCGACTTATGGCGTTTACAGCCTTGGGTAGACATCCCTAAAGCATCAAGTGTGCGTCCACAATCTTATTTAGATCTGGCAGCGCAAGCTGACTCCCTCAAAGGCAAACGTTTTGGTGTGCCACGCATGTACATCAACAAGGACGAATTGGCTGGCACCAGTGAAAATCCAGGCATAGGTGGTCCTACTGGCCAGCGCATTAATACCCGCGCATCGGTGATTGATCTTTGGCAAGCTGCCCGTAAAGCGCTTGAGTCTGCCGGAGCTGAAGTGGTTGAAGTGGACTTTCCGTTGGTGTCAAACTGCGAAGGTGATCGCCCAGGTGCGCCGACGGTATTCAATCGCGGCATTGTGACTCCAGAATTTCTTGATGATGAGCTGTGGGCATTATCAGGCTGGGCTTTTGATGAGTTTTTACGTGCCAATAATGATCCTAAATTGAATAAACTGGAAGATGTGAATGGTTATTTGATTTTCCCGCATGATCTTGGCACCTTGCCGAATCGTGAGGGAGATCTTGCCGCAGGCATGGATGAGTATGTCAATATGGCTAAACGGGGTCTAAAATCCTATAACCAAATTGATAGCATTCCGGATGGACTGCGTGGTTTAGAAAAAACCCGTAAGCTGGATCTGGAAGACTGGATGGACGAACTCAAACTTGATGCTGTGTTGTTCCCAACGGTGGCTGATGTTGGACCTGCTGATGCGCATGTAAATCCTGCGTCTGCAGATATTGCGTGGAGCAACGGTATTTGGGTGGCTAACGGCAATCTTGCTATTCGCCATTTAGGTGTTCCGACCGTTACTGTGCCGATGGGCGTTATGGCTGATATTGACATGCCAGTGGGTTTGACTTTTGCAGGCCGTGCTTATGACGACAACAACCTACTGAGGTTGGCTGGGGCGTTTGAGGCAACAGGCAATAAGCGCATGGTCCCGCCTCGCACACCATCACTGAGTTGATAAATATTTAATTAATATATATCGAATTAATCACTACTCATTTTTGACAATCGGGATTGGCTTCTTAAACCAATCCCGTTTTTGTATTCAAAGATAAATTCAGCCTCAACCTTCTAATTTTAGTAATCTTGATAGTGGATTTGAGCTACAAATGAGTTCTGCTAAACTGGTCATTTACTCAATCGGTCAAATAATTCTTCATGCAGCAAAAGACATTACGCCAAGCCAAAACCATTGATAACGTGTTCAGTAATGCTTATTGGCACCTTGGTCAACAAGACTTTACCATTAATGAAATCCGCACCAAGCTTGAACGAAAAACAGACAATCAACAGTGGATTGAAACCGTTATCACCCAGTTAGTTGATAATGGTTATTTAAAAAATGACTATGAGTTTGCTATTCGTTATTGCGAGTTGGCTTTTAGCAATCAATTGGGTAAAGGTGCAATAAAACGTAAATTGCAATTGCGCGGGCTAAATATTACTGATATCGATAATGCGATTGAACAAGTGATGGAACAGCAAAATATCGATTCTTATGCTTTGGCCACATCAAGACTGCTCAGTAAGTTTGATGATTTTCATCATACTAGTCGAGAGAAAATCTTTAGCCAAATGACTACCAAAGGGTTTTCGCGTGTTGAAATTGAATATGCATTCGCACAGCATCCGCAGCGGGACACTTTACGAAGTAAATTGGCCATAAAAGCCGATAAAGTCGATTTAAAGGCTGAAATTATTAAGCTGTATAAAAAAGGTAAGGGTAAAACATTAATTTTTCAGGAGCTAAAACAGCGGCTGATAGATATGAGTGAATTTGAAGACGCCCTGTACCAATTAGCATTAACGGATGAAGTTGATTTTTACCTCAGTTGTAAAAATGAGTTAGCAAAAAAACGTTACGATTTATCTGATTACAAACAAAAGTCTAAAGCCTATGCTTATTTAAGCCGTAAAGGCTTTGATAGCGAACAAATAAAACATGCTATGTCTGATGAAGAGAAATAATACCCACGTTTAACATCATTGATGTTTGCTTTTGGCGCTAATCCACGGAATACCACAATCAGCTAATACTTAAATAATCTGCTCAAATGGCTTTGTTGGCTATTATCTCGCTAAATGTCAGCAACATCCAAATGGTAAGTTGCCACATACAAAATAGCTCTTCCACTTTTTGATACTTTGCCATACATCATTTAAAACACAGCTTTAACAATGAAAATATCCATTTGGGTCATTGAATAATTGCGTTTAGGAATTTAATCTTATTTTAAGGTATTCCACATTTGAGAGTCATTCAAACTACAGTTGAGGTGAATAATGAGTGTAAAAGGGATAGTTGCCATTATTACAGGTGCGACAAGCTGCATATGATTAGAGGTCATAGATGCTTGTGCCGAACTGTAGCAAAGGAGGCTGCACCTCATGGCATTAATGCTAATGTCATTTTACCTGATTATGATAGAACGCTTTAGTTGAGAAGCAATTACCGTAGCAGGCAAAAAAACTTGGGCTAAGTGAAGATGAAGTTATTCACAATGTATAACTAAAAGCTACTGTTGACGGCGAGCTCACTTCACTTGAGGATGTAGTAAAAGCAGCTGTGTTTTTAGCGGGCTTTGAAAGTTGTGCTATAACTGGACAATCATTAATTGTAAGCCATGTTTGGTTCAAGGAGGAATTCAAAATTAACCTTGTTTAGGTATTGGTAATATCTTAATATGTAAAATGCGGCTAAAAACTAATAAGTATTTAATTTTAATTGTTATTTTTGTTAAGTACCATGAGTTCAATGATCATATTACGAAAGGATTTTGTATGAAAAAGCGCTATTTAGTTGTTTGTTCAATGTTGTTGAATATACTGCCATCTTCCCCTATATATGCACAAGATTACGATCTGGTTATTAATGGTGGTAGGGTGATAGATCCTGAAACCCTCTTTGATGACATAGCAAATGTCGCTGTAAAAGACGGCCGAATCGTTGCGATTTCTAAAAAAAGTATGAAGGGTAAAGAAACTATCGACGCGAAAGGAAAAATTGTCGCGCCAGGGTTTATCGACACCCATTTTCATTTTCAAATGCCGATCGGCTATTCCCTTGGGCTGCGTGACGGCTTGACCAGCAGCATGGATTTAGAGATGGGCTGTGCGGGATCCTATATTGAAAAGTGGTACAAGGCGCGCGAAGGTGTGGCTGGTGCTAACTACGGCTGTGCGGTGAGTCACGAATTTGCCCGCGCGAAGGTTATCGACGGGTCAAACGGCGATTACTTGCTAAACGGTCCCATAGCCGCTCTTGAAACCCGCAAGAAAACCGGGTGGAGCGTGACGCGTCCGACTTTAGAGCAAGGTAACAAGATCCTCGAAGAGATTGATAAGGGGCTACAGGCTGGCGCACCTGGTATTGGCAGTACTGTGGGCTATATGCGAGAAGGGGTATCTTCACGCGAGATGTTCGAGGTGCAGAAAGTCGGCGCACGCTATGGCCGCGCGACCGGAGCTCATACCCGCTATACGCTCGGCACAGACACCACAGAGGTTAACGGCGCGCAAGAACTCATTGCCAATGCGCTAGCGCTCGACGCACCGGCGATCGTTTTACACTTCAACAACCCCGGCTGGCGCGTGACGCACGAAATGATTACCGGGCTTCAAGCGCAAGGTCACAATATATGGGGTGAAATTTACCCGTATGCTGCCGGTTCCACCCCGATGAATGCATCGTTCCTGAAGCCTGAGAGCTGGGTTGACGATCTAGGCCACCGCTACGAAGATACCATGCTCGATCCGGAGACCGGTAAGTACTACACGTTAGAGACCTATAAGGCTACCGTCGCATCTGAACCAACGAAACCGATTGTGATCTTCAAGATGCCCGCCGAAGACGAAGCAAAATGGCTGACGCTGAAAGGGGTAACCATGGCCAGTGATGCAACGGCTGCCACGCCGTACGACGCAGCGTGGGATTACCCGATGGCGAAGTTAGGTGGCACCCATCCCCGCACGGCCGGTGCCCGTGGTGCGACAATTCGTCTTGGTCGGGATAACAATATTCCGATGATGCAACTGATGTCTATTCTGAGTTACAACGCGGCTAAACACTTAGGTGATACGGGGCTGAAGTTTATGCAAGAGCGCGGTCGTATCCAAGAGGGTAAGGTTGCCGATATCGTTGTTTTTGACCCTGAATTATTCAAAGACAATTCAACCTATCAACAGGGCGCGATCCCTTCAACGGGTATGAAAGCGGTTATCGTCAATGGTAAGGTCACTGTGCGTGATGATGAGCTACTTCCCGTTTTTGCGGGACAGCCGATCCGCTTTGAACCTGAAACTAAGCCGCGCTTCGAACCTATTTCACTAGAATCGTGGAATAATACCTTTTCAACAGGTATGCCTGATTTCCATTAACAAAAAGAGGCTGGATCAGGTCAATATTAATCTCATTGCAGCCTTTAAATACTCGATTTCTAGTACGGCATATTTGTCGTACTGGATTTTTGTGCAAAGTGAAAAATTCATATTTTAATATATGTAAATAATGACACAGGAGCGGGTGCACAATTAAATCGGTATTAATAATCTTTTTGGCATAACTTATTTTAAGTAGACAACCTCAACCTAGTTGAGATTAAACTTTACAGGGGCATTATTATGAAAATAAAAGTTCAAACTAAACTCAGGCTAACTGCGCTCAGCTTAATGGCCATTTTAGGTACCGCAATATCCTTCTCAGTAATATCCGAAACCTTCGATGTCGTTATCAATAATGGTCGAGTTATGGATCCTGAAACTCAGTTTGATAATGTTGCCAATATTGGTATTAAAGATGGCCTTATTGCAATCATTACCAAGCAGGAAATCAGTGGCACTGAAACCATTAATGCAGAGGGCTTGGTTGTAGCACCAGGATTTATCGATACCCATTATCATGCGACTGACCTGTTCGCCAGTAAGATGGCTTTAAGAGATGGTGTCACTACCGGTATGGACCTTGAAGCGGGTTCATTTAACGTCAAAGGTTGGTATGACGAAAAAGCCAAGACAGGTTGGCAGGTAAACTATGGTACTAACGCCAGTTTGTTATATTCGCGTATGGCCATTCATGACCCAGAGACAAATCTAAAAGCGCCCATCGATTTTTCTAATATCCCAACTTATGCCGCCAAGGCGTTGCAGGATGGGGTGCAAGGTTGGGCCGAAACTAAATCGTCCATTGAGCAGATGAACCAAGTTATGTCGTTAGTGGATGAGGATTTACGCCAAGGTGCCCTTGGTATTGCTGCGCCAATTGCTTATATGGCCAAAGGGATCACTAGCTACGAGTTGTTTATCGGCCAAAAGGCTGGTGCAAATTACGGCCGCCACACATCGGTTCATACCCGATACCATCTGTTATCTGAAACACCAACAGAAGCCCCCATTGCTTTTGATGAAGTGTTTACCAATGCGATGTTGTTAGATGCGCCTTTATTAATGGCGCATAACAATGATTATGGCTGGTGGGAAATTGAAGAGAAATTACAACTTGCTCGTAAAAAAGGCCTCAATATGTGGTCAGAATATTACCCTTATGCCGCAGGCTCAACCGCTATTACGGCTGCTTTTTTAAGTCCTGCTGAGTGGGTAGAAAAACGCGGTTACCGTTATGAAGATACCATTTACGACCCTATTGATAATAAATACCTCACCAATGAAACCTATGCTGCATTGATGAAAAAAGATCCCGGTCGCTCAGTTGTGGTTGAGTTTCCTTATCGTAAAGAGTGGATGAATCATTGGTTAGCTGTGCCACATATGACGATTGCCAGTGATGCTATGGCTGGTGTTGGTGATGATGGCAAATTATTACCTTGGGATGCAGATTGGAGCGAATATCGTGGTCATCCACGCACTTCAGGATCCCGCGGTGCTGTTTTACGTATGGCGCGTGAGCAGGGTGTACCACTTATGTTTACCATTTCACAAGCCAGTTACTGGCCAGCAAAACACCTAGGTGATTCAGGGCTTGTGGCTATGCAAGAACGTGGTCGTCTGCAAAAAGGTAAAATTGCTGACATCACCATTTTTGATCCTAAAACGGTTACCGACAACTCTAGCTTTAAAGTCGGTGAGCATGGAACGCCTACCACAGGTATCCCATATGTGGTTGTTAACGGTAAGCTTGTCGTAAAAGACAGTGAAGTGCTACCAGTTAAAGCGGGCCAAGCGATTAGATATCCTGTTGAAGCTAAAGGACGGTTTGTGCCAATTGAAAGAGCGGGTTGGTTAAATCAACATACTATTGGTTTAAACCCTGATCTAGTAGAGGCGCATTTAGACGATGACTCTGGTGCAGGTGCGCAGCTAAAACAACATAACTAAACTTGGGTTCAAAGCTGAACTCAATCAGCCACATTTTATCGATTTAGAGGGTGATTCGAGTTCAGCTTGAATATCAGAGCAGTAAAGAAGTAGCGATAGTTTTTAAAATATTCAAATTTTTAAATGGAAGTTAACAAGGAAATTGTGATGAATATAAAAGTTCACACTAAAATTAAGCTGACTGCAGTTGGTTTAATGGCGGTGCTAGGGACGGCTTTATCCTTCTCTGCTGTATCGGAAACCTACGATGTCGTTATCAATAACGGCCGAGTAATGGACCCTGAAACTAACTTTGATGGTGTTCGCAATGTCGGTATTAAAAATGGCAAAATTGTGGTTATCACTGAAAAGGCAATCAGCGGTAAAGAAACCATCAACGCCAATGGGCATGTTGTCGCCCCCGGCTTTATCGATCCACATAGTCACAATGTATCAACACCGTTCGGTCAAAAACTAGCGTTGCGAGATGGTGTAACAACGCCGCTGGAACTCGAGCTTGGAGTGCTTCCGATTAATTTTTGGTATGAGGGAATGAAGGGGAAATCGCAAACCAATTACGGCGCATCCGCCAGCCTTGAGGCGGCTCGTGAGAAAGTGCTCAACCCCAAATATAAAACCTTTGATGGAGCACTCATCAATGATGCCTCGATAATGGATGAGGCCCATCTCACCATGGCGTGGTCCAAGAATGTTGCTACCGACCAGCAAGTGGATCAAATTATCGCTTTGGTGGAAGAGGGATTAAAGCAGGGTGGCCTTGGCGTTGGTTATACGCCTGGCTACATGGTCCGCGGTGCAAGGACGGAAGAAGGGATCGGTGCCCAAAAACTGGCGGGAAAGTACGGCCGTTTTGTTTATTTGCACGGTCGTTTCTCTGGACAACTACCGCCCAATGACGGTTTAACAGGAGTGCTGCAACAGCTGGGGGCCGCAGAGGCATACGGCGGCGGCCTGGTTGTCGCTCACATGACAGCGCAGACTTTGAGTCAAACACAGCAGGCGCAGGCTCTCATTGATGCCGCAGCTAGGAAAGGTATACCTGTGGTGTCTGAAATTTATGCCTATACCTATGGCTCCAGCATCGTCGCTGCGGACTATCTCGAACCGGACAATTACCAAAATAACATGGGTCATGATTACAAGGACATTATCAACCTGACGACCATGCAGCCGTTAACTAAGGAATCCTACGAGCAATTGAAAAAAGATGCTCCCACCACTAACGTAACATTTGAAAATGCCAAGAAAGAAGACCTCTATTGGGCGCTTTCCCATCCGACTTCCCTCATAGGCAGCGATGCGTTTCCCGGTGTTTCCAAGCTGGATGGTTCTCTGCCTAAAAGTTGGGACACGCCTTATGAATCTGTCAATGCTCACCCCCGAGGTGCGGGTACACATGCGCGTATTTTTAAGTTGGTACGTGAAGATAATCTGATGCCCTTGATGCTTGCAATTTCCAAGATGACCTACATGCCGGCCAAATTCCTGCAGGAAAACGGTGTTGTGCAAATGTCTAACAAGGGACGGATTCAGCTGGGAAAAGACGCGGATCTGACAATTTTCGATCCAGCCACTATCAAAGACAACGCGACACCGCAGATGGGGACCTTACCATCGACGGGTATTCCCTACGTCATCGTCAATGGCAAGATCGTTGTCAAGGACTCCAAGGTTTTGAAGGATGTCTTTCCCGGTCAGCCGATCCGAGCATCGAGCATCAATGTTTTATAGATTTAAAGAGTGACTCAAGTTTGGTTTGAAAATTAGTGCAGTAAACAAGTAGCGATAGTTTTTTAAAGATCTAAATTTATAAATGGCATTTAACAAGGAAATTACGATGAATATAAATGTTAAAACTAAAATTAAGCTGACAGCAGTTGGTTTAATGGCGGTGTTAGGGACGGCTTTATCCTTCTCAGCCGTATCAGAAACCTACGATGTGGTCATCAATAACGGCCGAGTGATGGATCCTGAAACTAACTTCGATGCTGTGCGAAATGTCGGTGTTAAAAATGGCAAAATTGTCGTGATCACTGAAGATGTGATTAAAGGCAAACAGGTTATCGATGCCAAAAATCATGTTGTTGCCCCAGGTTTTATTGAGGGGCATCAGCATGGAACCGATCCGTTCACTCGCAAGGTAAATTTGCGCGATGGTTTAACCACTCAGATGGATTTCGAAGCGGGCGCTGGCGATATCGCTAAATGGTATGCGGCTCAAGAGGGGCAAACCCAGGCTAACTACGGTATGGTGGTGTTGGCAACGCTTGCTAGGGCACATGTGTTAGACGGTCCTGAAATAGCGGCTGCTGGAAATGAAATGGGCACGCTATTCACTACAGTGGTTCCTGCTTCCGCGGCAAAGGCTCAAAAACAGGGCCGCAAGCCAGGCTGGAGTGCAACTTTGCCAAACAAAGAGGAAATGACTCAGATTATGGCCTATGTTGATGAAGGTCTTCGCCAAGGCGCTTTGGGTGTGGGCATTCCTGTAGGTTACATGACTACCGGTGTTACCCAGTACGAATTGTATAAATATCAAGAGTTAGCGGCAAAATATGGGCGTATTTCCAATGGACATGTGCGTTTTGCGGGGATCAGACCGCCTAATGAGGGGCAGTTGGGGGTGCAGGAAATGCTGGCCAACGCCATGGTGTTGGATGCACCTTTTATGGCAGTACATCTGAACTCCAACATGGACTGGGAATACACCATTCCTATGATAAATGATGCACGAGAAAAAAGAGGCGCCAAGGTATGGGGTGAGGTTTACCCTTATTCGGCTGGCTCTACTATTGCTTCTACTGATGTGATCACCGAGCAAGGTATGGCCTCAATGGGTATTACTTACTCAGATGTTGCCAACCTTGATGGCACTCGTTGGGATAAAGCAATGTATGATGACGTTCGTAAGAATGATCCCGGCAGAGCGGTAGTTATTTACACCAATCCACAAGAAGCCATTGCTAAATGGTTGGCGATGCCAGGAGTGGTGATTGTCTCAGACGGGATGGCAATTCAAGATGAAAAAGGCCAATACTACCCTTGGGATTCTTCTTATGAAGCTAAATCAGTTCACCCACGCAGTGCAGGTACCCGCGCCAAGGTACTTCGTATGGTGCGTGAAGAAAAAATCATGCCGTTAATGGAAGCCATCTCTAAAATGAGCTACTTGCATGCTAAATATTTTGATGAGTTAGGCGGCATTCCTCATTTTAAAACCAAGGGACGCATGCAAGAAGGTATGGATGCGGATATTGTTGTGTTTAATCCCGATACTGTAAGAGACAACTCTACCTACGAAGCCGGCAAGGGCGCGCTACCAACTACCGGAATGCCTTATGTGTTGGTTAATGGTGAAGTAGTGGTGAAAGATTCTGTGGTGCAAAAAGTGTTCCCAGGCAAGCCAATTCGCTTCCCTGTTTTGGAAAAAGGCCGCTTAGACCAAATAGATATTGAGCCAAGAATCTTTATCCCAAATCAGTCGTGATTTGATGAGCGCTTAAGAGTAAAGGCGTTCCGCGCATTTAGCCCATAGGCATGCAGGAACGCCACTATCTGCAACGGCAAAACCGAAAACGGCTTAAAAATTGCCTGTGCAGGTGAAGAACACCCCAAAGCTTGTCTCACATAAGGAGATGCTTAATATGAAGTATCGTCATGTTATTGTAGCCCTTGCGGTTTTCGCGGCGGTTACCTTGAACTCGGCCTGCGGCCGGACAACGCAAGAACAATCCGTTGGCACCGCCTCGGTGTCCACGCAGCAGGCCGCGGATACGATCTATTTTGGCGGCGACATACTGACGATGGAAGGCAAAGCGCCACGCTATGTCGAGGCGCTCGCGGTAAAAGACGGCAGGATTACATTCGCCGGAGCGATTTCCGGCGCAGGTCGCTGGAAGGGGCCGAACACACACGAGGTCAATCTCGCAGGTCAAACACTTTTGCCTGGCTTCGTCGATGGTCACAGCCACATCTTCCTGCATGTTGAGGGCCAGGATTGGGCTGATCTTTCATCGGCTCCTGTAGGCTCGACCAAAAACTTCGACGACATCATTCGGGCGTTGAAGGACAAACAGAAGGCACTCGGCGCAGATGAAACACAGTGGTTGATAGGCTCTGGCTACGATGAGTCCCTGCTTGATGAGAAGCGTCATCCAACAGCCGCCGATCTCGACAAGGCATTTCCCAACACGCCGGTGCTGTTATTTCATGTATCCGGCCACATTTTTATTGTGAACTCGGCCGGCCTGAAGGCCAAAGGCGTCAATGCGGATACACCCGACCCTTCGGGCGGCGTGATTGTAAGGCTGCCCAACAGCCGCGAGCCCAGCGGCGAGTTGCAGGAAAACGCCCGCTTTCCGTTTCTTGACGTTATTGTAAAGGACCGCCCCATCGACGAATCTGCGAAGAAGTTGGCGAAAGCTTTTGCGTATTACGCCCAAAACGGGGTGACGACGGTTCAAGAGGGCGGATTGCAGGAATCGCACCTGCCAGTCCTTCGCGCGGTGGCAGAGCGTGGCGATATGAGCCTGGATTTTGTGGGTCTGGTTTTCCAACCTGTGGCCGAGAAGTTGATTGCCGAAGGCAACACCCAGTGGGGTGTTTACGAAAAAGGCGTCAAACTGGCCGGAATCAAGATTACCATCGACGGCTCACCGCAAGGCAAGACGGCTTACCTCAGCAAGCCTTATCTAACGCCGGTGCCTCACTGCCATGGGGATTGCCGCGGTGTTTCAGCACTGACCGCCGAGGAAGTCAAAGAGCTTATGCTGCTCAGCTACCAGAACAATGTGCAGGTGTACGCTCACTGTAATGGTGACGCCGCGGTCGATCTGATGCTGGCGGGTCATGAGTATGCCCTCGATCAGATGAAGGAAGACCCAAAAGCCAAGGATCGCCGCACCGTCATCGTTCATTCCCAAGTCATGCGTCCCGATCAGCTTGATGCTTACGCAAAGTATCGGATTTTTCCCTCATTTTTCACCAACCATACGTACTTTTGGGGAGATGCGCATCGCGCCAACTTGGGAGAGGAGCGCGGGGCCTTTATTAGTCCCATGCGATCGGCAATTGACAAAGGTATCCGCGTGGCCAACCACACCGATTATAGTGTGACGCCGGTCAACCAGATGTTCGTCGTCTGGTCCGCAGTGAATCGCATAACACGCACTGGCAGCGTGATTGGGCCGGAAGAACGCATCACGCCCTATGAGGCACTGCAGGCGATCACCATCAATGGTGCGTACATGTACTTCGAGGAAGACGGGAAGGGGTCACTCGAGCCTGGCAAGGTTGCCGATCTGGTGATTCTTGACCAAAACCCGCTCAAGGTGGATCCATTGACCATCAAGGACATCAAGGTGATGGAGACAGTTAAGGCTGGGAAGACAGTATTCACGCTTGAGAGCGCTAAATGATCCAGAAACTCGCACTCCTAGGAGGCCTGCTGCTCTGGCTCTGACCGCTCTTCACTAGGTGACTGGTTCGTAATGCTTCAAACCCTGTAAATTTTAAAAATGGAGATTGGAAAACATGATGAAAAAGATAGTCAGCCACTACAGTTGATAAACGTAATTGACCAAAGGAGAGGTCCCATGAAACGAAACATTCTACTATTTTTTATTGTAATAAGTGCGTCATTTGTTGCAATTAAACCGGTATTGGCTGAGGCGCAACAGGTGCCAACGCTTGTGCTTATCAACAATGTTAATATCTTCGACGGAAAAACCGAAACACTCCAAAAGGGTATGCATGTCCTAGTTGAAGGAAATCTAATCAAGCAAATTTCTAAAGAGCCCTTGATGGTTATGCAAACCGATAATGTGACCATCATTAATGGTGAAGGGCGAACCTTGATGCCTGGCCTTACCGATTGTCATTGGCACAGCATGGGGGCTTATATGACTGGCAACCCGTTTGCAGCGGGTTTGGGCAAACTGAATCTCGTGGCAGCCCATGGGTCAGAAAAGACGCTTATGCGGGGCTTCACCACAGTGAGAGACGTGGGCGGCCCTGTATTTGATGTAAAGGCGGCAATCGACGAGGGGCTGTTCGTTGGCCCTCGGATCTACGCTGCGGGTTCGATGATCTCGCAAACGTCTGGACATGCCGATTTCCGTAGCCCGATTGAAGTTCCTCAAAGCTATTCACGGGATCTTACTCCCCAAGAAAGGATGGGGACGGTCGCGATCGCAGACGGCAGGGCGCAAGTCATGCAGAGGGTGCGCGAGAACCTGATGCATGGGGCGGCCTTTATCAAACTGATGGGTGGTGGAGGAGTCGCTTCCCCTTCAGATCCACTCGATGTATCGCAATACACTATCGATGAAATTGCAGCAGCGGTTGAAGTCGCGGAGAACTGGGGCACCTATGTGACCGTTCATTCCTATACCGCGAAGGCGATCCAGAACGCAATCCGCGGCGGTGTTCGTAATGTCGAGCACGGCCAGATGATTGACAAGGAAACTGCAAAACTGATGCAGGAAAAGGGCACATCAGTTTGCATGCAGCCCTTCTATAACGATGAGGATGCCATCCCACTGCCTCCCGGTTCATTTGCGGAAAAGAAATACCAGCAACTGCTCTCAGGTACCGATAATGCCTTCAAGTTAGCAAAAAAATATGACTTGCTGATCGGATTTGGGACTGATTCGCAGGGGAGTCCTGCACTCGCAGAGCGTCAGGGTGCTCAGTTAGCGAAGCTCACCCGCTATTTCGAGCCGTGGCAAGTGCTGAAGATTGCGACTAGCCAGAACTATGAAATATTGAAGCGTTCTGGGCCTCGCGATCCCTATCCAGGCGAGAATGGAGTGGTTAAAGAAGGCGCTTATGCCGACCTGCTTTTGGTCGACGGAAATCCCTTGGAGGATATTAACCTGATAGCTGATCCGCATAAAAACTTCGTAGTTATTATGAAAGATGGTGTGATCTACAAAAACACTATTCAATAATTAACTGATTAGTCATGCTTCAAACCCTGTCGCTTTTAAAATAGAGAGAGTGGAAAACATGATGAAATAGATTGTCAGCTACTCTAAGTTGATAAACGTAATAAACGTAATAAACGTAATAAACTAAATAGACTAAAGGATAAGTCCAATGAAAAGAAACATCGCACTGCTTTTAATGGTAATAGCCTCGTCATTGGTTGCAGTGCAACCTGTCTTGGCTAAGGAACAAAATATTAAAGATGTTTCTCAGAAAATTGAGAAACTTTCACAGGGGCTGGTTGGCCGCATTGGTGTGGCTGCGCAGGAAATTGGCGGCGACCAGGTCATCGCGGTCAATGGCGATGAAACCTTCGCCATGGCCAGCACCTACAAGGTGGCGATCGCCACGAAAGTGATGGATCTCGTGGACAAGGGGGAACTGAGCCTCGACCAAATGGTCGACGTTCCACAAAACATATATGTTGCCGGCGAAGTTGCGATTGCCGAGAGATTCCCTTACCCAGGGGTCCAGTTCTCGGTAGCGAACTTGATATATGCGATGATTACAGAGAGTGACAATACGGCGACCGACGTCTGTTTGGGGCTGGTAGGCGGACCAGCGGCGGTGACCAAGAACCTGCGCAGGCTCGGGATCAAAGATTTCAGAGTCGACCGGCCTGTCAGCGGGATCCTCATGGATTTCTACGGCGTGCCAGCGGTAACCCCGGAAGCTATCGTTGAGGCCATCAGTAACAACCCAGCTCTGGTGGCGGCCCAGGCTAATCCCAATCCAAAGTTCGAGGCGGATCCCCGCGACCACACAACGCCCAATGCGTATCTGAAACTCTTACTTGCCATCGACAATGGCACGGCGATGAGCGACGAGAGCCGTAAGTTCCTACAGGGCGTCATGTCACGCACGCGCACCGGTGCTGGCCGACTCAAAGGATTGCTGCCGAAGGGAACGCCCGTAGCGCACAAGACCGGAACCCTAGGCGGAGTTGCCAACGACGCCGGTTATATCACGCTCCCCGACGGTCGCCGGTTTGCTATCGCTGTGTTCACCAACAGCAGCAACACACCCTCTGCGGACAGGGATCGAGCAATTGCAGAAATTAGCCGCACGCTATATGACTTTTATTATTTAACAGCTTTAGACAAATAGCTTTGTTATGCCCATTCCGACGCAAAAGCGCCGGCTGGTTGAACATGCATACAATAGGACTAAACTCAGAGCTATTGGACGTTTATTTTGGATGATAGCTCTGGTTTAGGTGTGCAATTAAACAATATTGATAACTTTCCTAATTATCTAATTTAAACAGATAACCTCAATCTACTCACCCTAGTTGAGGTTAAACTTCACCGAGATATTATTAAAATATAGGTTCAAAGTAAATTTAGGGAATACACCATTCCAATGATTAATGACCCCCGTGAAAAAAGAGACGCTAAAGTATGGGGTAAGGTTTACAGTGACGTTTGAGCCTTCGAGGCTATTTTTACCGCGAGTTGTCGGTGATTTTACACTTCTGTAAATTTGCAATATCAATATGACCTAGAAACTAAGCCAAAAGAGCCCTCACTATTAGTGGGCTCTTTTATCTTGCGTGTTTACTAGACCCTCGTTCAAACGCTTTCCATTTAAATAACCATTTGCCTATATAGAATGCCACATGTAATGTAATCAGAGACTTAATTTTTAAATATTAACTATCCTATTGTGAAAGTTGGAGCATATAAATGTATATAGAGTTGGCGATTTTAGCTGCTTTTGTTTTGTGTTATAGCCTAGTGGCAGGGCGTATAGAACGCTCGATTATTTCTGGGCCAATGGTGTTTGTGGTAGTAGGTTTTGTACTTGGACCATCAGTTTTAGGTTGGCTTGGAAAAGATATGGACGGTATGGGGATCCGTATTTTCGCTGATATCACATTGGCTATAGTATTATTTTGTGATGCCTCTAATTCGAATCTATCTGTTTTGAAAAGTCATATAAACTTACCGACGAGAATGTTGCTTTATGGTTTACCCGGAGCCATCATACTAGGATTCACAGTTGGGTATTTATTGTTTCCTGATTTAAGTCTGTTTGAAATTGCTGCATTAGCGACCATGCTAGCGGCAACCGATGCGGCATTAGGTAAGGCGGTGGTTTCTAGCCCGATAGTGCCTGCTAAGTTACGTGAAGGATTAAATATTGAAAGTGGTTTGAATGATGGTATTTGTGTCCCCATTTTGTTTGTGTTTCTGGCACTTGCTGCTGGCAGTGTCGCAGAAGGTGAAGTGTCTGAACTCGCAGTGCATTTTCTAGTTGAAGAATTAGGAATAGGGTTAGTTGTAGGGTTAAGTGTCAGCTTTATAGGTGCCCATTTAATTAAATGGAGTTATCAAAAGGGGTGGATTACTGAGGTCTGGAGCCAAAACATTGTATTAAGTTTGGCGTTAGCGTCTTTTGCGTTTGCGCAAGAACTTGGCGGTAGTGGTTATATTGCAGCGTTCTCAGGTGGCTTGTTATTTGGTCACTTATGTCAAGAACATAAACATAAACTCCTATTACCAACTGAAGGTATTGGTGAGATTATGGCATTACTGACTTGGTTATTGTTTGGCGCTTTGGTGATTGGTAAAGCGTTTCATGAATTTACCTGGACCATGCTAATTTATGCACTATTGAGCTTGACCATTGTTCGTATGTTACCCATATTTTTAGTCTTAGGTAAACAAGGTGGAAATGTGCCATCAAAATTGTTCCTTGGATGGTTTGGCCCTAGGGGACTAGCATCAATTGTGTTCGTGATTATTATGCTGGATAGGGGCTTACCAGGTGGTGAATTTATTGCCATGACTGTAATTTGTACTGTTTTTATCAGTCTTATTTTACATGGTATGTCAGCACAGCCTTTGGCGAAGTGGATAAGTAAACGCGCTGATTAAAATCATTTCTATTCAATAAGGAGTTGAGAGATTTTTCAACTCCTTTTTTATTTCAACATAATCTGTTATTGCTAATCAAATATTAAATGTCTAAAGATTTTTATTTATCTGAAACTTCAGCCGATTATAAAGGCTGCTATAGAGTAGAATGAGTCAATAAGGTTCAATTTTGCTTTTAACCTTTTGTTAACATTGGCTCATTTCTGTTAGTATGATTGTTACTATACTATTTAAAATTAAAATAACTTTTCAGTTAGCACTTTTTAAATACAAATCATTACAGGAAATCTAAATGGGCATGTTTTCAAAAAATTCAAGTCAGTCCATTGTCAGCCATACTCTGTTTTCTGTTGGCATTAGAATTTTGTTAGTGATCTCTTTAGTCACAACAATCAGTTATTACCATATTTTTTCCAATATGGAATCAACCAAATTAGCTGAACTGCAGTCATTTACCCAAGAAAGAGCAGCAAGGGAAAGCCAAGTGTTTACTTTGGCTGAGGATAACCACAAACTGCTAAAACAAGCTATTTTGAATGCTTATCAACCATTAAATACCGCTGAAACCCTGTCGTTTTTTGAGCATCAACTAGTCGTTCAAGAAGATGGTGCTATACGAATCAACCCAGAAACATTCAATGCAGAAGAAAGCGCAGGGGTGTGGATCGCAAAAGATGTCAAGATTACTGAAGAATTGAAATATCGTGTTAGCTTATTACATGAGCTTGTCAGTCATTATGGTAAAAGTTGGCGCAATCGATTTATTAATACCTATGCATTCGGTATTGAAAATTTTGCCACCATTTACTGGCCATCAATTGGTGATTTTACGTACCGTCTTGAAGCTGATTTCGATATTCGGCTTGAAGAATATTTTGCAATATCCATTGAAGAAAATAATCCGCAGAAACAAACTGTCTGGACAGGTGTTTATCTTGATAAACAATCTGATATTTGGATGGTATCTATTGAAACACCAATATATTTCCAGCAACAACACATTGCCACAATTGGTAATGATATGTCATTGGATGAATTATTTAAAAGAACCATTAATAAAGCGCCTCAAGGTGGCTATAACCTTATCTTTAGGGAAGATGGAAGGTTAATTGCACATGAAGAATATGTTCAACAGTTAAAAGAATTTGATGGAAATTTTATCATCGAGCACAATGGTGATGATAATTTAAAGTCCATTTACCGTACTGTAATCAATGCAGAAGATGATCAGCAGATGCTTGAACTCCCTTCTTTGAATGCGTATTTAATGGTCAGTAAATTAGATGGACCTGCTTGGTATTATGTTAGCGTTATTCCTAAGTCCGTTGTCAGTAGTGTGGCTTCAAATACTGCGATGATCGTTTTTATATCCGGTTTCATTGCGCTAGCAATCGAATTACTAGTGTTATTTGTTGTTATGAAACAAAAAATTACTCGACCTTTAACTCAGCTTAATCAAGCTACATTGGCGTTAACACAAGGACTTCTAGCGGATCATATTGATGAAGATCGTCCTGATGAACTAGGTCGATTAGCACGTTCTTTTAATCTCATGAATCAAAACCTGCTTAAACGTGATAAACAGCTTGCCGATGCAAATCAAACATTAGAGCAACAATTACAGCAGATACAATTCAGCCAAGACAGCTTAACTAATGCCCAAGCTGTTGCACGTTTGGGTAGTTGGCAATATGACACTGAAAATCATAAGTTAACGGTTTCTGATCAATTAATTTATTTACTTCAGTTAACGCCATTTCAGCAACAAGAGCTTAATTTAAATACTTTGTTTAATTGTCTAAGCAACAGTGGTCTAGATGAAATAACAGCGGTTTACCAGTGTTTTATTAACGAAGGCAAAGCGTTTACGTTTACCCATGAGATAAACGGCATTCATTCTCCTCAAGATATAAAATATGTGCACTCAACTGGGCAGGCTAGTGACGATGGTCGTGTGCTGACTGGCACTGTACAAGATATCACCTTGCAGCATAAAGCTGAGCTAGCAAAAATAGAAAGTCAGAAGTTATTTAATAATGTTTTTGAAAACTCGACTATCAGTATGGCTGTGGTGAGTTTAGACGGGGAAATACAACAAGCTAATAACACAATGTGCCAAACCTTTGGTTACACCCAAGATGAAATAGAACTGTTAAATTATATTGATTTACTGCCGTTTGATGAGCGCAGTGGCGGTGATGGTGAGTTAGAAATCATTCAACATGTAAAATCTGCATCCTATGATACTGAACGCATCTTAGTTTGTAAGGATGGTACAGAGCTTTATTGTTATATTAATGTATTCGTTCAAAAAAACGCATATGGTTTACCTGATTATATTTTCATACAGTGCATTGATATTAGTTTAAGAAAGCAAGCTGAGGTGAAACTCAATCAATTAGCTTTTCATGATCCTTTAACTAACCTCGCAAATAGAACGTTATTTATAGAGTTTTTAACAAAAGCAATTAGACAATACCAACGGAGTCCTAAATACAATTTTGCCTTATTATTCCTTGATCTTGATGGCTTTAAACTGGTCAATGATAGTTTAGGGCATTTAGAAGGTGATAAATTACTGGTCGGAATTTCAGAACGACTGAATCACGTTATTCGCAATTCTGATACTTTAGCGAGATTTGGCGGTGACGAATTTTGTGTGTTAATGGAATACATCAATGACGAACAACAGGCTATTGAATTGGCAGAGCGAATTAACCATGCACTTGCTGAGCCTTTTATATTGAAAAAAGAGTCCGTTATTACCAACGCCAGTATCGGTATTGTGTTGGCCAATGAAAGCTTAATGGACGCTCAAGAATACCTTCGAGACGCAGACAGTGCTATGTATCATGCAAAACATAGTGGTAGAGGTTGTTATGCGGTATTTAATGCAGATATGCATCAAATGGCTAAGGCTCAGTTGAGGCTGCGTAATGAAATGAATCAAGCATTGGATGACAAACAATTCGTTGCGTATTTTCAACCTATCATCAGTACACAAAACGGCGAAGTTACTGGCTTTGAAGCACTTGTGCGTTGGTATCATCCGACAAAAGGCTTAATTGAACCTGATACTTTTTTACGTATGGCTGAAGAAATTGGTCGTATTGCTGAAATAGATTACCTAGTAATAGATCAAGCCATGGCACAAACTGTAAAATGGAGAAAAATCCTCAATAGGCATGATTTATCTATAAGCTGTAATGTCTCAAGTGAGTTATTATCAACCCATCACGTCGTCGACAAACTAAAAAATCTGTTACACAAGCATGCATTACCGGCACATTGTTTTAATATTGAAATAACCGAAAATGTGTTGATAAATGACCCTGAAATGACCATGAAAATATTATATCAAATTGAATCCTTGGGTATTAAGATTCATTTAGATGACTTTGGTACAGGGTATTCATCTCTGAGTTACTTGCATCGTTTTCCGATCCATAACATTAAAATCGATAGAAGTTTTGTGAACCGATTAATGGATAATGAAAAAGATCACGCAATTGTCGAAAGTATCACTTTGCTTGCAAATAGGCTCGGTATAGGAGTCACAGCCGAAGGTGTCGAAACCTTGGCACAATATGAGGCTTTGCAATTGATAGGTATTGCAAATACTCAGGGCTATTATCACGGTAAACCAATGGATCAAGCTGCCGCGTTAGCGCTTTTATCTACCTAATCCATAATGTTGCAGGATCTAGAGTAGATCTGAATCTTTCCTAATCTAATGGTAAACAACTTTGAATCTGGACAGTAACAAATCACATGCGACTTGATAAATTTGTGCTAAAAAGTACTCGATTAACAAAAACCGAGGTTGTTACTCAAATTTGTGACGGCAATGTGTCAGTAAATGGCGTGGTAGAAACAAAAGTAAATTGTCAGGTACATGAAGATAATAAGATTGAGCACAATGGGGCTCTACTTGTAACTAGACCATTTCGGTACCTGTTAATGCATAAGCAAACTCACACCTTAAGTTCTAACCTTGATGGCCATTATCCATCTTTACTGTCTTCGTTAAATATTGCGGATAAAGACGAGTTACACATAGTCGGGCGATTAGATGCCGATACGACAGGTTTGGTATTAATAACCGATGATGGCCGTTGGTCCTTTAACATTACCCGACCGCAGAGTCATTGCCCTAAAGTGTATCGAGTGACATTAGCAAAGCCGATTTGTGATGAGGCCGTAACGAAAATCCAACAAGGCATACTCTTGCAAGGTGAAACGAAACCGACATTGGCGGCTAAAATAAACATCATTAATGATTATGAAGTGAAATTAACTATCACCGAAGGCCGTTATCATCAAATCAAAAGAATGTTTTTTGCTGTAGGTAACCGCGTCAACAAATTACACCGTGAACAAATTGGCCAAGTTGTGCTAGATATCCCTACAGGAGAATGGCGGCTATTAACCCATGCCGAAGTGATGTCGTTTATCTAATATTGTTCTATTGGCGTTGATTATTAACTTGTTAATGCGATTGCCAATGTTAAAAATGTGCCACAAAAAAGCAGCACATCATTTTACAAACACTCTAATTTATAACTACTGCAAGTCACTGAAGACTAATAAAAATAGTTTAAATTACATGGAAATATGTTTGAGATTTAGCTATTTTATTAAATAATATGAATTAACAATTAGTTGCCGAGTCAGCGGCTTAGTACACAGTGTCGGTATGCTTTAAGTTAGTCAGATTACAAAGGATTTTTATGACAACTAACAAGCAACAATCTTCAGATACACAAGTTACAGATAAAACAGAAGAGACGACGGACGTTTCAACGCAACAACTCGCACAGGATAATGCAAAAAACCTCAAGATTAGAAAAGTCACCAACATTATTTTACTCGTCGTATTTGGCATATTCATATTTCATCTAATTGCCGACAGGTTTATTCCAATTACCGATTTAGGGCGTGTCAGAGGATTTATTGTCCCTATTACGCCGCAGGTATCTGGAGAAATTATTAAAATTTCTGTATCCCCAAATACGCCTGTCAAGAAGGGGGATGTACTGGCACAAATTAATCCCATTGATTATGAGATTGCGCTGCAAACTGCAGAGCAAAATGTGACTAAAGCGGGTCAAAACATGGGGGCGTTAACTGCCAATGTCACCGCCTCAGAAGCGAAAGTAACTAACGCTCAAGCCAATTTAAAAAATGCCCAAGTTCAATCTAAACGTATTTTCGCGATGGTGAAAAAAGGGGTTATGTCAGAAGCGGATGCAGATAATGCCCGTGCTGAACTGACAAGCGCCGAAGCTGGAGTGGCCAGTGCAAATGCAGATCTTGCCAAATCAAAAGAACGTTTAGGCAGCGAAGGTGACAATAACACTAACGTAAAATCAGCTTTACTGGCACTTGAGCAAGCTAATATCAATTTACAAAGAACAAAGATAATTGCTCCAAGCGATGGCGTAGCGGCAAACTTTAGACTTAAAGAAGGCGTTTATGCAGCTGCTGGTCAGCCTGTAATGACGTTTATTTCAGCTGAGGATGTATGGATTGAAGCCAGTTTTCGTGAAAATAGTTTAGGTAATATGAAACCGGGCGATACTGCGGAATTTGCACTAGATTTTGCACCAGGGAAAATTTTTAAGGGTAAAGTTGCTTTTATCGATTATGGTGTTGATTGGGGCCAAAATGAACAGAATGGTAAACTCGCTCAAACTGCTGGGCAAACAGGTTGGTTACGTCAATCACAGCGATTTCCTGTAACGATTAAATTTGATGATGATGTCGCAAAAGGATTTAAACGGGTAGGTGGGCAGGCTGATGTCATCGTTTACACCGATGACAGTAGTGTGGTGAATGTGTTTGGGCGTTTTTGGATTAGATTAATCAGCTGGTTGTCTTATGTCCGCTAATCATTTGCTTCTAGATAGTGCTCAAGCACAGCGCATTCTTAATCGTCGGGTATTAAGATTTGCTTTAGGCATTGGTATTGCGATTGCTATTTCGGCGATTTTTTCCTGGCCTTTGGCTTATATAGTGCCTGTTTTTGTCGCTAAATTTTTAGTCGATCGTCAAGCACCAACCATTCAAACCGTGTATGAGTTATTAATTGCGACGCTAGTGACGATGGCAATTGGCTGGTTAGTCAGTAATGGACCAACTCATTATCCTTCGGTTTTGTTGCCATTGATCGCTATTGCAATGCTATGGGCATATTATTTATTCAGTGATCCTAAATGGAACTTCTTCGCATTAATTCTCATTGTCGCCTCGATAGTATTACCTTATTTAGCGGTGCTTCATCCTGGTGCATCCATGTTAGTGGCCTACGGATTGAGTTTATCTGGCGTAGTGTCGGTATTGATTTTTGCGTTATTGCATGTATTGCTGCCCGATTTTGCAGAGCAAAAGGACCAGCATCAGCGGTCTGAATTAGATAGCGAATCTCGTGAGCATGAGGCATTTCGCGCATTGATGTTGGCCTTCCCGATAATCTGTTTTTTTTATTTACTTGAGATCACTGGCGCATTACTGACTATGATCATGATAGCTATTTTGTCGCAACAAACAGCCGGTAAAAAAAGTGTTAAAGTCAGTTTGTTTTTACTGATCACTAACGGAGTAGGTGGTTTATTAGCTATCGTATTTTACAATTTTTTAGTCACTGTGCCGACTTTGCCATTCTATGTTGCATTATCGATGCTTTGTGCGATGATTTTTGGCTATAAAATTTATAGCGAACCGTTAAAATCGGCTATTTATGCTGGCATATTCTCAACGCTTTTAGTTGTCGTTGCTTCAACCGCAGCTTCTACAGATGCAGATGTCGCTAGCAATTTTTATGTACGCTTAGCCCAAATATTTCTAGTTGGTGTGTATATGGTTATTGCCTCTTATTATTTAGAAACGCGCAATTGGGCATTTTTGAAAAAACGAAAATAATTATCTAAACTTATTTAATAATATTAAAGATTTAACAAATACTTAAATTAACCAAAGGATTGATAAATGAATTCAAAAAATGATTTAACTTCAGGTACTTTTACCCATGCGGTAATTGATGCAGCAATTAAGGTTGCCCTGATATTTGTGATGGTAATTTGGTGTTTTCAAATTATTAGACCTTTTTTAATGCCCATTTTATGGGGAGGCATTATTGCCATTGCGCTTTATCCTATCGTGATGGTGTTAGCTAATAAGTTAAAATTATCAGTGGGTAAATCGAGTTTAGTTGTCACCTTATTTGCCTTGTCAATATTGATAGTTCCGAGTGTGTTGTTTTCTGAAGCCCTCGTATCAGGTACAACAGATTTCGTGGCAGAAATAAAAGAGGGAACTTTTGTTATACCGCCGCCAAAAGATTCAGTTGCTGAATTGCCTGTTATAGGTAAAAAGTTGCATGAGTTTTGGCTGCACTTGTCTGTAGATCTACAAGACGTTATTCATGAAAATAAAGAGTACATTACCCATTTTTCCGCTTCTGCAGCTTCGGCCATAGGGAGCTTTGGCTTAACCGTTTTACAATTCTTTATTTCGATTATTATAGCTGGTGTATTTATGAAACATGCTGATGGTTCTGGGCAAATGTTTTATAAAATCGCAACCAAATTGGCAGGTAGTCACGGCAATGAATTTGCCTCACTTGCGGTGGCCACGGTGCGCAGCGTGGTGCAAGGGGTTATTGGAGTAGCCTTTATTCAATGTATCTTAGCGGGTATTGGTATGGGGCTGGTTGGTGTTCCTGGTACAGGGATTTGGATGTTGTTGGTGTTAATTTTAGCCATAGTACAATTACCCGCGTTAATTGTATTAGGACCGATTATTGCCTATGTGTACTCGGTTGAGAGCTCAACTGTTGCAACAATATTCATGATTTGGAGTTTATTGGTAGCCACCAGCGATACATTCTTGAAGCCAATTTTAATGGGCCGAGGTGTTGATATTCCAATGCTAGTGATTTTACTCGGCGCTATTGGCGGCATGTTGTTATCAGGTATTGTGGGCTTATTTGTTGGCGCGGTGGTTTTAGCATTAAGCTATAAACTGTTCTCTGCATGGTTAGTGATTGAAACGACCGAAGCACCAGTTGAAGATGCCAAAGAAACTGTTGATACTCAAGCGTAATCGGCTACTAATAAATCGTTATCATTGACTGTTTAGCATTTTTTTTCATAAACGTGACATTTAATGGCTGATGATCTCATCAGGTTTTTAAAATACAAAATGGCCAATCTAACTGATTGGCCATTTTTTATTGTTACCAGTAATCAGTTAAATGGTTATAAATCTTTGTATAGGGTTTCTATCCATTTATCTTGATTGATAAATGCCCAGCTCCACGTTTTATATTGCTCTGGTACACCGATGTTTTTTATTTCATCTAAGCTTAGGCCATTTACTTTATTTGCCCTCATCCAATTTATGCTGTCATCCAACATATGCTTGAATTTTAATAAATCACTTTTACTGGCCAAGTCACCATGTCCAGGAATAATTTGAGCATTATCATCAATTTTGGCGATAACAGCAGCTACATTATCTCTATAGCCAACAACAGAACCACCGCCGTCTAAATCGATGTAGGGGAACCTATCTTTAAAGAACAGATCACCCATATGAATCACATTGGCTTTTTCCCACTTCACTACGCTGTCACCATCGGTATGACCTGGGCCTAAATGAAATACATCTAGCGTATCCTGGTTAAAATGAATCGAGATATGATCCGAAAATGTGATAACAGGCAAAGCGCTGGATGGGGTGTTACTGTCGGACGATAATCGTTTTAATACATTGTGGTGAGCCACTATGGTGCCTTTTTTACCAAAATGAGCATTACCCCCAGTGTGATCACCATGGTAATGCGTATTGACTATGTATTTTGGGGTACCCGCTTGGATCATATTCAGTGACGCGGTAATTTTGTCAGCCAGAGGTGCAAATTGGTCATCAATAATCAATAAACCATCAGATCCAGCAGACACTCCAATATTGCCACCAGAACCGACAAACATGTAGGTAGATTCAGTTAACTGTGTAGACGTAATGCTTACATCTTTGAACCTATCATCTGCCACACTTTGTCCTGCCAGCGTTATTCCTATAATTAACGCGCATGTTGATATGTTTTTTAATGGTTTCTTTTTATAAGCTAAAGTATTAAATAACATGATTTATCCTAAAATTAATTTCCAAATTAACTACACAGTCCAAGGTAGCAGTTTTTTGGCAAATTTGTCAGCAAGACCTAATCTTATTGCCGCGTTATGACGCAAGATATACAGTCCCTGATAACACAGTGGCACTAAGTATAAGCTTGTCACTGTGGAGAAGGTCAGTCCGCCAATAATTGCAATCGCCATAGGTGAATAAGGTGGACCCCCTCCGCCTATTTGGGTGTCGCCCATTGCTAAGGGCACTAATCCTAATACAGTGGTTGCAACTGTCATTAACACTGGGCGCAATCGAGTTATACATACATTGATGATCGTGTCTGACAACTTATCTAAACCCGGTGTCATTTGATTTATTTGGTCAACTAACACAATGCCGTTATTCACTACGATCCCCATTAGAATAAGGATCCCTATCATTGACATAACAGACATTGGCGTGGCTGTTACCCATAACGCCCAAAAAACTCCAGTAATAGAAAACAGAATAGAAGTTATAATTGCCGTTGGTAATAACAATGACTCAAATAATGCAGCCATAACGATATAGATCATCACAATAGCTAATAACATGTTAACAGCCATGATAGATTGGTCTTCATCCTGTCGTTCAAACCCACCACGTAAAGAATAGTTATAACCATAGGGGAAATTAACTGAATCCATGACTCGTGAAATCTGCTTTTGTGCTTCTTCTGTTGTCATGTCATCTAAATTAGCGCCTATGGATAATGCGGTTTGACGATTGTAATGTTTGATGCTGTCAAAACGCGGCACAATATTGATTTGCGCCAAACTATCTAAGGTATAAACACGATCATCTTTACGTAATATGGGGAGTTGCTTTAAGCGTTCCAATGAATACTGCCATGATTTATCGTAGGCCAGTTCAATCCTTAATTCGCCTGACGGATCATGTCTAAAGGATCTTAAAGGTGTACCTCTAAGTGCCAAGGCAATACTAGAGGCTACGTCATTAAGCTTAACATCGAGTCTGGCAGCCATTTCGCGGTCAACGATCACGACCACTTCTTGCTGGGCACTATTTACTTCCGAACGCACATCGACTAAACCCTCAATATCGTTTAATAAAGGCACAACCTGATTACTCAAACGAATAAGCTCAGAGGTAGACCGGCCAGTTAAAGTCACTCTGACGCCATTTTGCTCGTTACCCCAACCAAATTGCGGCGTAGCAATAGAGAACTTAGGAAATCCTTCACGGATATTCTTCTTCAGTTCCTTCATGTCGATGTCTAAATCTTTTTGTAAAATAATGGTGGATTGCGCATCGTGGGGAGCGTAATAGCTATATACCGCATCAATGTGAAACTTTTCTTTGTTGGCATACAAGTAGGTTTCCATTTCAGACACTAAGGCTTCGGTGACACGCAGGGCATGTCTACCTTCTAATTGATAATTAATGTAAAGGCGATCATTACCTTCACCGTCACCTTGGTCCTGTTGCACCATAGATAATGGTAAAGCGGTGGAGAGTAAAATTAACACTGAAACCACAGCAGAACGTTTAGGTCTTGCCAGTACCCAGGTCAAGCTGTTGTGATAAAACGCTGCTAATTTTCCCTGTTTCTCATTTAGGTTAATATCAAAGTGAAATGTATTTAACATCAATGGAATAAGTGTTTTAGCCACTAATAATGACGCGGCTAACGAGATACAAATGGCGATCGCCACATGCTCAAGAAAAATAGTTAGCTGTACTTTTACCCCAAAAATATTAGGTAAAAACACAATTGCGGTCGTTAGCGTTCCAGCTAACACAGCAAGCGAGACTTTATCTACACCCGCTAATACCGCGGTTTCGTTAGCCTTGAGTTGCTTGGTATCATCGATATGGCCAGCTTGTTTTTCCTGTAAAACACTTTCTGTTACGACAACAGCATTATCAATCAACATACCAACGGCCAATAACAGACCCATCATGGAGAGAATATTTAAGCTATAGCCCAGAAAATACATACCCGCTAATGTCATACAAAGTGAAATAGGGACTGATGAAACGACGACTAAGGTCATTTTCAAATTACGCAAAAATAAATACAACACACCAAATGACAATAGGGCACCTAACAGACCAGATAGGAGTAAATCCTGTAATGAGGATTTAACTCCAAAGGCCTGATCTTCCATAATAAATAATTTAACGCCATTAAATTGTTTATCTTGCTTTGTCTCTTCGATGACTTTCATCACACGATCGGACACTTCAACTAAATTGGCCCCAGACTCTTTGAATACATCGACACCGACAGCGTATTTTTGGTCTAAATGACGACCTTCAATTTTTTCAGGTAAGGCAAAATTAATTTTAGCAATATCCCCAAGAGTGATCCCTGGGATAAGGACTAAGCTACTGATGTCATCAAGGTTGGTGAATTCACCTTTAGGAGACACTTGAAACACGTTACCATCGCTTCTTAACGTGCCGGCATTGATAACAAAGTTTTGTGAGAGTAAACGATTCTGTAAGATTTGATTGCTGATACCACTGGCAATTAATTTGTCAGCATCGATTCGAATATCAATCTGTTTTTGTTCCACACCATACAAAGTGACCTTAGATACTCCATCAACACGCTCTAGGGGCTTACGTAGCTGTTTATCAAGTAAATCGAACGCATTGGAAAGTTCTTTTTCACTGGATATACGTATAGTAAGCACAGGCATATCAGCTGTTGAAAATTGCTGAATAATAACGCGCTCTACATCTTTGGGTAATAAATGTCTTACCGAATCGATTTTTTCACGGGCTTCTAAACTTTTCGTGGCAACTTTTTCACCCCACTTTAAATTTAGCTGAATAAAGGCGCCATCTTGAGTCGAATCTGAATGAAGCTCTTCTATACCCCCTATAGTGGCGAGGGCTTCTTCAAGTACTTTGGTGATATCCCGTTCAACTTCTGCAGGGCTTGAGCCTTTGTAAGGCACCTGTACCATAATTTGCGGAATATCAATCCCAGGAAACATCTCCAATGGCAACATTCTGCTAGCCGCCATGCCAAACAGCATAATCGCAACAAAAAACATGCTGGTAGTCACGGGACGTTTTAACGCCAGTTTGGTGATATTCATAGCTTTACCTCCGAATCCGGTGTTAACTCGGAAAAGGCGGCGTAATTCTTACGGTCAAATAAACCGTATAAGCATGGAATAACGAGAAGCGTCAGTAAGGTAGATAAAAGTAGGCCAAAAATAACCGTAATTGCCATTGGCGCTCTGACTTCGCTACCATCACCTATGCCTATCGCCATAGGAAGTAAACCTAGTGCTGTTGTCAGTGTGGTCATAAGAATAGGACGTAAACGCGATTTGGCTGCTTGCTCAATAGCATGAAGTTTATCCATACCATCTACACGTAATTGATTGATACGATCTACCAGCACAATGGCATTGTTAACCACAATACCCGCCAACATAATTAAACCAATGAATACAACAACACTTAGGTGAGTGTTGGTGATAAATAAGCCCAGAATACTACCGGCAACGGCCATAGGTATTGCGATCAAAATAAGTAACGGGTGTAGTAATGATTCAAACTGACTGGCCATCACCAAATAGACTAAAAATATAGCGAGCACTAAGGCAATTTTCAATGAGTTAAATGAATGTTCCATCTCTTCATTTTGACCACCAAAGTTAGTTTGAATCGATGAAGAAAATTGCTGCTGATCCAATATTAATTTTGCTTCGGCTACAGCGTCACTTAAATCACCGAAACCGAGGTTTGCCGATACAATCGCTACACGTTGTTGGCTAATGCGGTTAATCGCTGAAGGACCAACTTGTAATTGAATGTCTGCTACCGCACTTAACGGAATAGGTTGTGAGCTATTAGGATTAATGATTAACGCATCTATATCAGATATTTGATCGCGTTCTGATAATTCACTGCGAACCAAAATGTCGACTTTACGATCACGAACGGTATATTGACTGGCAACAGTACCACCGACACGCTGTGCGATACGGGCTGCAACTGTAGGTGCATCCATGCCCAGCGCGGCAAGTCTTTGATGATCAAATTGAATACTGATCTCCGGCTGCCCATCACGTAACGTTGTATTCAAATCGGTAAATCTTGCCGATTGTGCCAGTGCATCAACGAGTTTATCTGCACTGCTTTTGAGTTGAGCTAAATCGTAGCCTGACAATTCAATTTCTAACGGAGTTTTAAAGCTAAATAATTCTGGCTGTTCAATTTTTGCATCCAACTCAGGGATCCTTTTAGCGGCTTGTCGCAATATAGCTGTGACAGATTCAAACGCTGTAGGATGAGCAAGAACGACCTGAAGTCGACCCCAGTTCTCTCCGCCTCTAGCTGTATCGGAGGTCATAAGTCCGCCACTTCCTGCCTGGCTGAAAGTGTGTTTGACGTCAGGATTGTCACTAATCGTCAGTGCCAGTTGCTGTAAAACTTTATCTGTTTCGCTGACCTCTGTGCCAGGTGGTAATAACAGTTCAACATAAAACTCGCCTTGATTCATAGGTGGGATCAATTCCATCCCTAATTTAGGCAACAAACTACCTGCACCAAGGGTAACCCCTAGAGCGACGAGTAATGTCAGTATTTGATGTTTGAGCACATGATTAAGTAAATGGTCGTACACTTTCGCTATTGCGTTATAACCATAGTTAAATACTGTTGCTAGTGGGCGCATGACAAGGCCAACTAACCAACTTACAAATCGGACAATCACAATGCCAAAGGTCAGTAAAACCGCAGGAATATATCGAAACAGTAATTTAAATGGCCAACTGATAACAGCCGAAGCGTAGTAGCCGAATTTTCCATATCGAGTTGTAGGTATTACTACTGGCACAGCCTCATTAGACGGTGGCAGACTTTTGAAACCTTGACGCGAGGCTAACATTGGAATGGCTGTTAATGCGATAAACAGCGATGCCAGTAAGGCGAAAGTCACGGTAAGAGCCTGATCGGCGAACAAGGCGCCAGCGATTCCATCAACAAAGACTAAAGGAACAAATACCGCCAATGTTGTGAGGGTTGATGCCACAATTGCGCCAGAGACTTCTTGGCAACCAGCAACAGCAGCGTCCATTTTGCTTAAGCCCTGAGACTGATATCTGTCAATATTTTCAAGCACAACAATCGCGTTATCTACTAATAATCCAATGGCTAATGCAATTCCTCCCAACGACATGATATTGAGACTAATATCAGCAAAGTACATCATGTTAAATGTGGCAATAACAGAGAAGGGGATTGAGATGGAAATAATTAACGTTGCTAGAATATTACGTAAGAATAAATAAATGACTATCATAGCCAATATGCTACCAATTAGCGCTGAAGATGTGACTTCATTTACGGCACTTTCGATAAATTCAGATTGGTCATAAATAATGTTGAGTTGTTTATTTTCATCAGCGTTATTGATCTTTTCTAATTCTGCTTGCAATTTTTTTGCTACAGTAACAGTGTTTGCATCACCTTCCTTATAAATCGCTAACTCGATAGACTCAACGGCACCAATTCTTGTAATATCACTACGTTCTTTATACGCGTCACTGATTTGTGCGACTTCACTTAAGCGTACCAAAGTCTGCTCATTACGAAAAACAATCACATTTCCTAACTCTTCCAGTGAATTAAATTGATTCAATGTTCTGACTAAATACTCTTTGTCACTTTGAATCACTTTACCCGCTGAAAGATTAATGTTTTCTTGATTGATCCTTTGTTTAATATCATCTGCATTTAAGTTTAATTGCGCGAGCTTTTGCTGGTTCAATAAAATATGTACTTCTTGCTCAAGTCCCCCTGACAATCTAACCGCTGCTACACCTGACAGAGCTTCTAAGCGACGTTTTAACTCTTCTTCAGCAAATGTACGCATTTGCTTAAGATTGCTATCAGTAGCATCAGGCACTGAAAACGCTAATCGCATGATTGGATCAAGGTTAGGGTTAAACCTTAATAATAGCGGTTTATTGATATCTAGTGGCAACTCAATTGTGTCAAGTTTTTCTCGTACCTCTAGGCTTGCCATGTCCATATTGCTGCCCCATTCAAACTCGAGCACCACATCTGACATACCAGAGCGAGAGATAGAGCTGATTTTTCTTAAACCCTTAACTACGCCGACAGCTTCTTCAATTGGCTTTGAAACCAGCTGTTCTATTTCAACCGGTGCAGCGCCATCGTAAGCCGTGCGGATAGTGACGCTTGGGTAACTTAAGTCTGGCAGTAACATGACTGCAAGTCGGCTAAATCCAACCATACCGAATAGCATAACCGCAAGCATGAACATCCAAACCGTCACGGGACGATTAACAGAAGTGTTAATGATAGACATAAAATCGCTCCGTTATCTAATAGCCGCAACATTTAAAGGATTAATCACTTCTACAAGAGATTGATCTTTCAGGTTTTGTTGGCCACGGATGACGATTTGTTCACCGACAGCAACGCCCGATATAATTTCAACGGTATTATCTTGACGATACCCAAGGCTGACGACTCGACGTTCTGCGATTGTATCTTTAATGACATATAATGCTTGGGTATCATCCTGATTAATTAGCGCGTTATATGGCACCGTTATCACATCATCATGAGTGTCGTACTTAATTTCGACCCGAGTAAACATTCCGGCTTTTAAAAGGGCATTTTTATTGGGTACAGACAAGGTTACTTTAAACGTGCCACTTTGGGCATCAACAATTGGGCTTATCCTAAGCACAGTAGCATCGACCATATTGTTATCATGTTGATTTTGGCGAACACTTGCATGTTGGCCTAAGCGAAGGCTAGGAAGCTGTTGCTCTGGTAAATGCACGATACCGTGGAGTTCGTCTTGGTTAACCACATAGAATAGTTCGTCAAACTCACGCACCATGTTGCCTTGTTTAACATGTCTTTTAGCAACAACACCATTAATTGGCGACACGATACGACTTTCTTTGACTTGCAGCTCGGCCAAATCGCGCTTTGCAATAGCGGCTTGCAGATTAAATTCGAGTTTAGCCATAGTGTCTTGGCTAATAAACTCTTTGTTAGTCATTTTGCGTAAGCGATTTAATTCTTGTTCAATAATTTGTACTTCAGCTTGCGAACGGTTGAAGTCATATTGCTGACGCTTAGCATCTATTATTGCTAATACTTGTCCTGTGGTAACACGGTCACCTTCTTCGACATTAATGTTTTCAATTAATCCAGAAATTCGCGTCATAACGTGAGCTTCTTGAGGCGCTTCTAACGTAGCAGTAGTGCTGTAGAAAGACGATACATTGCCCTGTACAACTAATGTCGTTTCAACGGGAACAGCAAATTTGTCTTCTTCTTTTGCCTGTTCTTCTTCTCCATTACAACCCGCTAGCATCACTAAACAACAAAAAGGGATAATAAATTTTTTTACTGATTGAATCCTGTCCATGGGAACCTGCCTTAAATAAGTTAATCTGTGCTACGTTGCGAATTAAACCAATTTAGCTTGTATTAGCCTACGCCGTTTATTGGCTTCGTCACGCTGACTTTTGTAACAAATGTTGATTTATTGTTGAGTGTATAGCAGGAAGTATGCCAATAATTATTATTGTTTATTTTCAGGTGGTTATCGATTGGCTTTTGGTCTTGGGAAATCTGGTTAAGTCTTTTGTAGTGAGAACAATAACATGTTAGTCATAATGACTAACATGTTTTCGATAATTCACTCATGACTCAATTTTATCTCGGGGGATATAAGTAAGTTATATCGTAACCTGGGTGTAGGTAGAAGATGTTACTGATTCTGTAGGTGCTTTAATTTCAGGGCAGGTTGCTAATATATTAATATTATCACTCGCGTCAATTTGCTCTAAGCTCACTTTGAAGCCCCATAAACGGTGTAAATGTTTTAAAACTTCATTAACGTTATCCGACAGTGGAATATTATTGTGCGGGGTATAGCGTAAGGTTAATGATCTATCGCCATTAATCTCTACATTTTGTACCTGAATATTTGGCTCAATATTTGATAAGTTGTATTGTTGTGACAACATATTGCGTATTTCTTGATAACCACTTTCATCGTGAATGGCAGAAACATGAATAAATGATCGTTTCTCATCATCTAAAATGCCGAATAACTTGAAGTCTCGGATCACTTTTGGCGACAAATACTGGCTAATAAAACTTTCATCTTTAAAGTTTTTCATTGCAAAATGTACTGTTGTTAACCAATCACTGCCAGCGATATCAGGGAACCAATGTTTGTCTTCTTCTGTAGGGTTTTCACATATACGTCTAATGTCGACAAACATACTGAAACCTAAAGCGTATGGGTTTATCCCATTGTAATATGGACTATTATAGACAGGCTGAGCTACCACCGCGGTATGACTTTGTAAAAATTCAAGCATAAATCTGTCAGTGACTTTACCAGTGTCATATAAATGGTTGAGTATGGTGTAATGCCAGAATGTCGCCCAACCTTCGTTCATCACTTGTGTCTGTTTTTGTGGGTAAAAATATTGAGCCATTTTTCTAACAATTCGGACTATTTCTCGTTGCCAAGGCTCAAGTAATGGCGCGTTTTTCTCTAAAAAGTAAAGGATGTTTTCCTGTGGTTCTGATGGAAATTGTTTACGTTTGGTTTCAATATGCTCGTGATTGCTGGTGGGCACTGTACGCCATAAATCATTAACCTGGCTCTGTAAGTATGCCTCTCGATCTTTTTGTCTTGCTTGTTCTTCACTAAAAGAAATTTCAGAGGGGCGCTTGTACCTATCGACACCGTAATTCATTAAAGCGTGACATGAATCAATGGTAAGTTCGACTTGATCGACGCCATATTTAAGTTCGCATTGGTGGATATAGTTTTTAGCAAACACTAAATAATCAATGATAGAGCTAGCATCTGTCCAAGTTTTGAACAAGTAATTATTTTTAAAGAAACTATTATGGCCAAAACTTGCGTGTGCCATGACTAAGGCTTGCACCGTTATGGTGTTTTCTTCCATAAGGTATGCAATACACGGATCTGAGTTAATAACGATTTCATATGCCAAACCCATTTGGCCGCGTTTATATCCTTGCTCAGTCTCAATAAATCGTTTGCCAAACGACCAATGCGTGTAACCAATCGGCATACCTATTCCTGCATAGGCATCCATCATCTGTTCAGCAGTAATAATTTCAATTTGATTGGGGTATGCATCAATGTTAAAAAATTTTGCCGCTTTTTCAATTTCATCAAGATAGGCTTGCAGCAGGTCGAAAGTCCATTCTGGGCCATCACTTAAAGGCGAACGGGTAGATTTATCCATAGTGCCTCCTAAACAGCTTGTTTCTTAAAGAGTTCTCTAAATACTGGGTAAATATCATCAACTTGCTTGATATGTTGTACTGCCATGTTGTCAAAGCTTTGTTGTAACTGTTCATATTCTTGCCACAATGACTGATGAGCCCTATGGGTGATTTCGATGTAGCTGAAATATCTGACTAACGGCAGAATGTGTTTAGTTAATAGGTTTTTACATACAGGTGAATCATCCGACCAATTATCTCCATCTGATGCCTGCGCGGCATAAATGTTCCATTCATTTGCAGGATATCTTGCTTGCTGGATCTCGTGCATCAATTTTAAAGCACTAGATACAATGGTGCCGCCAGTTTCTTGTGAATAGAAAAACTCGTGCTCGTCAACTTCCTTGGCTTGTGTGTGATGACGTATGTAAACAACCTCTAAATTTTTATAAGTGCGGGTTAAAAATAGGTATAACAAAATATAAAATCGTTTCGCCATATCCTTGGTGGCTTGATCCATAGAGCCAGAAACATCCATTAAACAGAACATTACCGCTTGGCTAGAGGGCTTTTCTTTTTTTGTATAGTTGTTATAACGTAAATCAAACGTATCGATAAAAGGCACTTTAGCAATTTGTTTTTTGAGTAATTCAATTTGCGCTTTTAAATCAAGGATCAATTCTGCTTTTGAACCGGGTGTGTTTTCTAATTCAAACAGTTGTTGTTCTATTTGTTTAAGTAGTTTCTTTTTGCTGCCACTCATGGCGATTCTTCTTGCTAGAGAAGAACGTAAAGAACGGACAATATTAATATTTGCCGGTACACCGTCGTTGGTAAAGCCTGCTCTAAAAGTTTGGTATTCAATCAATTTATTCAAACGATTTTTTTGTAAATTCGGTAACTCCAAATCTTCAAACAGTAGTTCAAGGTATTCATCTTTAGATATTTGAAATACGAAGTCTTCATTACCTTCACCCGAATCAGAGGCATCACCTTTACCTGAGCCTCCGTCACCTTGTCCACCTTGAGGCCGCTCAATTTTGTCGCCTCGATTAAACTTATCGTTACCAGGGTGAACCATCTCACGACTTCCCCCTTTACCTTGTCTAAAAAGGGGCTCGCTGATATCTCGAGTGGGGATACTGATTTTCTCGCCTTTATCAATATCCGTTACACTGCGCCTTGTGACCGCATCACTGACAGCTTTTTTAATTTGTTTCTTATATCTTTCGATAAATCGTTGGCGATTAACTGTGCTTTTTCCCTTTGCATTTAACCGTCTATCTATAAAATTAGCCATACGCACCTCCCAAGCCTAAATGCAGGCTTTACGTCACTAAACTGCAGAGTAAAGCCTGTGTTGGGTTATGATGATTTACGCACGCGTAAATACCATTCCGACAGCAATCTGACTTGTTTCTTGGTATAGCCTTTATCCATCATCCGATTTACAAAATCATCGTGTTTTCGCTGGTCATCGTTAGATGTTTTGCCATTAAATGAAATCACTGGAAGCAAATCTTCAGTATTGGAAAACATTTTCTTTTCAATTACGGTACGGAGTTTTTCGTAACTGGTCCACAGTGGATTATTACCTTCATTATTGGCTCTAGCTCTAAGCACAAAGTTGACTATTTCGTTACGGAAATCTTTTGGGTTGCTTATTCCTGCTGGTTTTTCAATTTTTTCGAGTTCCGCGTTTAATGCGCCTCTATCGAATAGTTGTCCTGTTTCTGGATCTCGATATTCTTGATCTTGGATCCAAAAATCTGCATAAGTAACATAGCGGTCGAAAATATTCTGTCCATATTCAGAGTAAGATTCTAAGTAGGCGGTTTGAATTTCTTTACCGATAAACTCAACATATTTAGGAATGAGATATCCTTTTAAAAACTCTAAATATCGCTCACTTAGTTCATTTGGAAACTGTTCCTGCTCTATTTGTTTTTCAAGTACATAAAATAAGTGCACTGGGTTGGCAGCAATTTCAGTGTGATCAAAGTTGAATACTTTAGATAGAATTTTAAAGGCAAATCGAGTAGATAATCCATTCATACCTTCATCCACACCTGCGTAATCACGGTATTCTTGGTACGATTTTGCTTTAGGATCGGTATCTTTTAAACTTTCGCCGTTATAGACCCGCATTTTTGAATATATTGACGAGTTCTCTGGCGGTTTAATGCGCGATAACACACTAAATTGCGCTAGGGTTTCTAATGTACCTGGTGCACATGGCGATTGAGATAGTTCCGAGTTTGTTAATAATTTTTGATAGATCTCCATTTCCTCAGAAACTCTAAGGCAATAGGGGACTTTAACGATATATACGCGATCTAAAAAGGCTTCATTATTTTTGTTGTTTCTGAAGGTAGACCATTCTGACTCGTTACTGTGAGCCAATATGATCCCTGTATAAGGCAAAGCGGATAAACCTTCGGTGCCGTTATAATTGCCCTCCTGAGTTGCGGTTAATAATGGATGCAACACTTTTATCGGTGCTTTAAACATTTCAACAAATTCCATTAGCCCCTGATTCGCGCGACATAATGCGCCCGAATAAGCGTAAGCATCGGCATCATCCTGAGAGAAATGCTCTAATTGACGTATATCAACTTTACCGACTAATGCTGAAATATCCTGATTGTTTTCATCCCCTGGTTCAGTTTTAGCAATCCCAATTTGGTCTAGAATAGAAGGATAAACTTTAACTACTCTGAATTTAGATATATCACCGCCAAATTCATGTAAACGTTTTACAGCCCATGGGGACATGATCGTTTTTAAGTAGCGATGAGGAATATTATATTCTTGTTGCAGTAAGGCGCCATCCTCGTCTAAATCGAACAAGCAAAATGGATGGTCATTTACTGGGCTTCGCATGCCATTGGCGCTTAATATGTAGATAGGTACATGTTGGATAAGCGATTTTAGCTTTTCTGCCAGAGATGATTTACCACCACCTACGGGGCCGAGTAAATACAGGATTTGCTTTGACTCTTCTAAGCCTTGTGCCGAATGCTTAAGGTAAGAAACGATTTGTTCAATTGCTTCTTCCATGCCATAAAAATCTTTAAAGGCAGGGTAACAAGAGATAAGACGGTTTGAAAAAATGCGGCTTAACACAGAATTTTTTGATGTATCGACAACTTCAGGTTCGCCAATGGCCATCAATAAACGTTCTGCTGCAGATACGTAAGCACTTTTATCTTGCTTACAAATTTCAAGAAACTGCTCTAAGGTATATTCCTCATCAAGCTTTTTCTCGTAACGTTGTTGGTAATGTTCGAAAATGCCCATAATAACCCCCTAAAACATCAATGCCGGGATGGCAACTTAACGCGAGACATTAGCTAATTTGGGGCGGTTACCAAATTATCACTTCGGCCTCTTCTTATAGAGTTTAGGATAAAAAATGTGACACTGCGCAAGATAATTATAAATAATTGTTTATAAAACAATGATAAACGTAGCAATTGCAATAGTTGCATTTATTGGCGTCAAATTACAGATATAAAAAAGGAGCCCTAGGGCTCCTATTTTTAATTAACGGTAATAGTGATTAAGCAAAATTGCTGTTCACAAATTCCCAGTTAACTAATTGCCAGAAATGGTTTAAGTATTCTGGACGTGCATTACGATAATCAACGTAATATGCATGTTCCCAAACATCAACAGTCAGTAATGGTGTAACTGATTCATCTGTTAATGGTGTAGCGGCATTGCTTGTGTTAACGATAGCTAATGAGCCATCTGCTTTTTTTACTAACCAAGTCCAAGCACTACCGAAGTTGTTTACCGCAGAATCTGTAAATTTTGCTTTGAATTCTTCAAAAGAACCAAAAGAAGCATCAATAGCTGCAGCGATTGAACCAGTTGCAGCTCCTCCAGCGTTTGGTGCTAAACAATTCCAGTAGAAGGTGTGGTTCCAAACCTGTGCAGCGTTGTTGAACATGCCACCAGTTGAAGTTTTAACAACTTCTTCTAAGCTTTTGCCAGCAAACTCAGTTCCTTCAACTAAACCATTTAATTTTACAACATAAGTGTTGTGATGCTTACCATAGTGGTACTCAATTGTTTCTTGAGAAATATGTGGTTCTAGTGCGTTCTTTGCATAAGGTAATGCTGGTAATTCGAAAGCCATTAGTCTCTCTCCATGGATTTAGGTTTATCGTTTTTATACCTAATTGGTACATTGCTCTGCAGCTATTGTACTGATTATTTTTGTGATGTGAATCATTGTTTCTTGAATAATATCGATTAAGACGATTCAATAGTTGAATTAATCTATACCCTTACAAACTGTAGCATTTTGTTATTGCTCAAGGTGTCGTACAATATAGGCATTCTAGCTATTCATACTTTGTCTACCATTAGGAATTAAAATGGAAACTGTAGAAAAAATTAAGCAGCAGATCAGTGAAAACCCAATCATTGTTTACATGAAAGGCTCTCCTAAATTACCTAGTTGTGGTTTTTCTTCACAAGTTGCGCAGGTGATGATTAACTGTGGTGAACAGTTTGCCTTCGTGGATATTTTACAGCACCCAGATATCCGTGCTGAATTACCAAAATTTGCAAATTGGCCAACATTCCCACAATTATGGATTGAAGGTGAATTGATTGGTGGTTGTGACATCATCACTGAAATGTTCCAAAAGGGTGAACTTCAGCCAATCATTAAAGCAACTGCTGATAAATTCCGTACTGAAGACGCTGCTGAATAATTTTACTATTCAATATATTTGCGTTAAAAAAACCCAATGCATGCATTGGGTTTTTTATTATAAAGCATTAAATTGTTGAGGTATTAGTGCAATGTTGGCTTTACCTCGGCCTTTTTATCTTCTAGTTTGACATTAACAAGACGAGGTAAGTTTTTCTTGGTGCTCTTAATGTCAGCTAAATAAGGTCCAGGGTGCAGCGTTTCTGGCCAATCAAGCAACATCATCGCCAATACGTTTCTGTGCTCACCTGAAGCTAATTCAGCCTTACCCGTAGGTGAAGGGATCATCTGCATTTGTGGATTGTAAGATGAAATCACAAAATCTTTTACTTTTTGGGTTACTGGATGATTTTTATGTCCTGTGATCAAGAAGCTGATGCCCACCTCTGTAGTAATATCTTCAGTGGTGTCTGCAATGATCCTATCAATATTTTTTTCAAAATAGTCTAAAATCCACTGGTATTCTTTTGGATCTACCTGGTATTGATAATATTCACTAGCAGCAAAAATAAAGTGAGTCATGCCATAAATTTTGTTTTTAAACTGACCTTTTGACAATTTAGCGTCTTTACTGTCGGGATACGTTTTTCTAAACGCTGCTTTATAAGCTGGATAGTAATCACCAACACCGATTTGTTTTGCCCAGAAAACATAATTAATTAACTGTGCAGCCCATGATTTAATCATTTTTTTATCAGTAAATGCAGGCGTGAAATCATGCTCTTTTAATGTCTTGACCATTAAGTCATGACATGGACCTGTAAAACCAAACTCATCTATTCGACTGGAATAACGAAGTAGGGTATCGCTTAACAACATAAACTTTGGATAAAGCACAATGGCCTTTTTACGGGCTTTACCACGTGGACCTTTACCTAGTTTACTTCCTGCTAATGCTGATTCAGTTTCGATAAAATTAGGTTTATCCAAGTTACAAGCGTAATAAGCTTGGCGCTCAGCAACGGTTAACAAATCAATCAGTGCGCCATTTGCATATTTTTCATCACCTGTCATGCGGAACTGACGGATGGCATAATGTCCCTGCACACGTGGCGGTAATGAATACAAATTGGTTTCTAAATTGGTTTTTATTTGTTGGTAAACTTGCTCACCAGTTAAATTGTGTACTGGATTTACATAGGGTTCTTTGGCAAATAAACTGCTACTTAGTAACGCAGCGGATAATGCAACTAACGAGAGTGTTCTACTCTTGCTTAGTGCCAGCATAATTAATTCTCCGTAATAGGTTTTCAAAATCCATTGGCTGATTGAAAATAACAGACAATTGATCATAAATGGTTTGATTATGTTCATTGACAATGAGCACATCAAAAATGTCCTTGGCTTGACTGCTGGAAAGCGTTTGGGTATGGATTAACTGCGCCAGTGTTTCTTGCCACACCAGAAGATAATAACTAATCCCTTGATTAGCAATAGCCTGGTAACTAAATATTGCATTTGCACCATTTGTCCAAGGTACTCCAAAGCTGTCATAAAAAGCATTTGAGATGCTTTGATGTAAACTGGGTTCATGTAGTTGGTAATTTGAAAGATCCGCTTGCTGGTAAAACAAAAGGGCCACTTTTGCTCTGAAGACGTGTTGTTGTAGAGCAAAAGATTGTAGTAATTGTGCTCTGGCAGTTGTCGTATATTCATATGACAGTTTGTTTGCTAACCATGTAGCTAACCAATAACTCCCTAATTGTTGGTTAGCTAATGAGATATCAGATTGACTCAAATAATAAAAAACACTGCCTTTTGCTAGCTGATTAATGATATTACTCACCATAAAGACCAAATCATTATGCTGTTTGACACTGGTTATTTTTAATGGGAGCTTGAGTGTATATTGACCCATTTGATGACCAACTACGGCTTGTTTTATTCTGTGATGGTGAATTTTTGTCGTCTGTTTATCAAGCTCCACATAGATTTCACCTAGTAATCGAGAATTGAGCCATACCCGATAGAGTCGAAATGGGTTATCACTTGTCGAAATTAACTCAAATCGTAAATCAAATTCGCTTAATAGTTCAAATAATTGCTCAACAATCAATAATGATTCTTGTTGTTTAACCGCAATTTTAGGTAATGCATGCAACGCCCTAGGTAAATCCCAAGGAGCTAATTCAATGTTTTTCGTCTGGCTATTGAGAAATAACGTTAATTGCGAAGCCGTTAAGCCGTGCAAGGATAATTGATAATCGGCCACATTGTTAAAGCCTTGTTCGTTAGCCAGAACGGTTCTTAGTTTATGTAACGCTAATAAATTTGATTGATTATAGGTTGTAGTGCGCGCTTGGTAGGCAAGCCAAGCTTGTTTCCGGCAGTTTATATCTGGCTGTGTTATCAAATAATGCGCAATGCTTGATTCGGTGGTCACTTTTGCATTGGGCGTTTGATCCGTTTTATCAACAGCTTCTGCTAATGCGCAAGCTTGAGTGGTATCAAATTTAAAATCTTGGACGAAATAATGCTTAATACTGGCTTGTAAGCTATGTAATTGTGATTTTACGTTTAGGTCAAATTGCAGCTGTTGTAAGTGCAGTATTGTTTTAACATAAAGTGTAGATGGGGCATTAGTATCTATTTGAGTTCTAAGGATAAAATCATTTTTTAATTGATTGGCGTCGATGTTTTTGAACAATGCAGACAGTTCATCAGCCAAATGTACTTGGCAATTTAGTAGTTGCTGCTGTTGTTCAGTCTGCGAAGTTAAACTTCTATAATAGTTATTTCGATCATTTAAATTATTAAGTGAAAGTAAGCTGGATTCAAATTCAACCAATGAATTGTCAGAAGTAAGCGCTGTTGGGGGGTAGGGCGTTGATGATAATTGCCATTCTTGTGGAATGGCAATCTCGTGTAAGGCATCAAACTGTAGACATTGATCAACAAACAGATTTAAAGGATTAGCCACAGCAATTGCTGTGACTAAACAATTAAAATAAAGGCTTATCGCAAAAATGCTTTTTCGCATATTCTACTCTTTGCTCAACAGACATTGCAGGTCCCTTTAATGACTCTACATGTTTAAGGCGAGGTAGAATACCTTTACCATTAGCTATTTGAATGGTTAACCCAGGGCGGGCGTTTAATTCTAACAGTAATGGACCGCGATTTTTATCCAGCACCATATCAGTACCTAAATAACCTAGTTCACACATTTCATAAGCACTGGATGCTGTATGAAGTAAGGTTTCCCAATGTGGAACTTGAATATTAGATAACGGAAAATGGGTATCCGGATGTTTATCAACAGGTACATCAAATTGAACAGCATGCAAACTTCTGCCTGTAGCGATATCTAATCCAATACCAACAGCACCTTGGTGTAAGTTAGCTTTACCGTCTGAGGCTGCAGTTGAACAACGTAACATCCCCATTACAGGAAAACCTTTAAATACAATTAGGCGAATATCTGGTACACCTTCATAGCTGACACCGTTAAATATAGGATCAAATTCGATTAATCCTTCAACTAATGCAACATCGGGTTTACCTCCAAGTGAAAACAATCCACTAAGGGTATTTGATACATGACGATAGATTTCATTAGGGGTAACTTCGTTACCGTTAGCCTTATAATAGCGACCATTTTCAACTCGGGTAATGACCATAATGCCTTTACCGCCAGAACCTTTTGCTGGTTTAATAACAAAACCAGATTTTCCTAATACCATGGCAGGTATTTGTTCAATGTCATGCTGCTCTTTCACAACACCGATAAGATCTGGCACTGCAATGCCATTGGCTAAAGCTAATTGTTTAGTAATTAATTTGTCATCCACACGTTTATAGTGTTTGCGTGGATTGTAACGACCAATATAACTGATGTTTCGCTTGTTCATGTTTAGCACACCAGCGCGGCTAAGTTCCCAAGGCCAGGCATACTTCATTACTTCTCTCCCACTAAGGGTTTAAAGCGTTTTAACTCAGTTAAGCGGTAACCTGTGTATTGGCCCATTACAAGCACTAACGCAAGAATAACTAAGTGAATACCTAAGAAGTTAAATACCCAATGTTGGACTAATTCATTACTCATTGCTAAGTAGGCGATAGTTGCGACAAATAAACTGCCACCACCCGATACGAACACTTTCTTTGGACCTTCTTCTTCCCACAGAATTGACATGCGTTCAATGGTCCAAGCAAGAATGATCATTGGGAAGAATGTGACGGTTAATCCTTCACTTAGCCCTAATTTGAACGAGATCAATGTGAACAAGCCGATAATAAATATCACCACTATGATGACCGCGGATATTCGGGATATCAGTAACAAGTTAAGTGTCGATAAATAGGAGCGGATCATCAAGCCAAAAGATACGATTAACAGGAAGCCAATTAATCCAATTAGGAGGGTTGTTTGAATAAAGGCCATCGCAATTAGTACCGGCATAAAGGTACCAGATGTCTTAATACCAACAATCACGCGTAAAAATACTACCACCAAAACACCAATTGGAATTAACAAGATACCTTTAAATAGGCTTTGTTCTTCAAGTGGTAATTGATATAAAGAAAAGTCCAATGCATCGTCAGTCATCATCATATCTATCGATGTGGCTAATGCAGAACGCGTGTCTTGTAACATCGAGAAGTTAACTAAAGAGTTACTCCCTCCCATTACTTCTAATACAGAACCACCGGCATATTCCCAAAGTACCAGGTTGTTATCACGACCTTGTTTGTTGTTTTGTACATCAAACAAATGCCATTCACCATCTTGGTATACTTGGACGTAAGTGGTTAATTGTTGACGACGACGTTGGTCTTCAAGTAACAAACCGCTGACATAACGTGCTGGAACACCTTTGGTGTGCAGCATTTGTAAAAACAGTTTGGTTGATGTATTGGTCGATAAAAGCAAAGACATATTTTGGCTTTGATTATCATCGTTAATCAATGTCATTAACTGCTTTGCAAAAGACAGATTAGTCGCGCTGCGGCTCCAGACATCTTCAACAATTTGCTCAGCAGCTGTTTTTTCAGTAGCAGGCCAAAGATAAAGTTCGGTATCTGCAGGTTCTTGTTCAGCATGTAGCGCTAATTTTCCAGTTGGAACAAGCGTTACGCGATAAAATAATGATTGTGGACCAGAAGCTTCTCTAATTGACCAAATCGCTTTACGATTTGAATCATCAGTAATAGTTAAGCCATAGCCTGGCGAGGTGGTATTTTCAACTAAAATGTCAAATGCAGGATCATTGGGTAATGAGAACTGCACTTCTGCAGGCTGGTTACGACCGTTGAAGCTGATTTTTGCGTCGATAGCCCAACTTTGAACCTGTTCACCAGGCAAGAAAGGCACATTGTGCTGCATACCACGGTAAATACTGGCACCAATACCGGCAACAAACAGCAAAATAACGAATATATAAAACGGTCTACGAGAATGCATTTGTTGGCCTATTTAATTAGGGTAGTGACTTGGTTTTTAGCTTTACCGTGGATGTAGATTTGTCCTACATCGACGATTGCAATGTCTTTCATAAATTTACGGCCGAGCAGCAACGGATAATCTAAATGACTTCTGTCTGTAAGATTTAAATCCGTTTCAGCAGCATATTTGCCAATTTTTAAATGTGCATGGATAACAGGGCGACGATCATCACTGTTATCAACGTCTTGTTTGATGCGGACAAAACGTTCAACTTTAGATTCGAACGTATTGCCAGGTTGGTCCTCACCGTTCGTCATGACATCAAAACGAACCCATTCTTCGCCATTGCGTTCAAACAATACAATATTGCGCGCATCTAAAGACGATGATTCAGCACCTGTGTCAATACGTGTAGCAAACTTAGTCTTTAATTCATCGATATAAACACTTTCAACTTCACCAAGTAAAAACTTTTCACCCACTAATGCCTCTGGACATTGAGAAGGAACGGCGACAGGTCTTGGTGTGGGAAGTGGGGCGGCAACAACGCGCACTTTTTGCGATTGCGCCATAGCTTCACTGACTTGGGTTTTTAGCTTACGTAGTTCAGCTGATAATTCATTGATATCTTCAGACTGTTGACTACATTGCTCGTGAAAAGCATTAATGATTTGCACTTGAGAAGACTGTAAAGTCGTATTCAAGTCAGTATTGGTAATTGTAGGTGTACTAGGTTGTTGAGTTGCTGTGCAACCCGAGACAAGTATTGCCGCAAAGGATAGTGCAAGTGCCTGCTTAAACATGTCAATTCCTGTTGAATATTGTGAGTTAAATTAAATCTAAGTTAGGTTGATTTTTAGTCGCAATAATAATTGCTCTTTTTGGTGCTGGATAACCTTCAACCGTTAAGCTTACGTCATTTGGATCGAGATAATCTACTAGGGATTCATTTTGCATCCATTGTGTACTTCGTTGTTCTGCAAGAGACGTTATATCAACATCAACACATCTCACATCGGTAAAATCGCATTTTCTTAACCACAGCATTAATGCTTCAACAGAAGGTAAAAACCAAACGTTGTTCATTTTGCCGTATCTATCACTTGGGACTAAGATAGCATTTTCATCGCCATCTATCACCAGTGTTTCGAGCACTAACTCACCGCCCATCCGCAATTGATCACGTAATTGCATTATATGATCGATAGGCGAGCGTCTATGATAAAGCACCCCCATTGAAAATACAGTATCAAATGCATCTAATGGTGGCAGCTCTTCAATGCCTAATGGCAATAAATGAACTGGATGTTGTTGTCCAGCTAACCGTTTAACTGCTTCAAATTGGCAAAGAAATAAAGGTGATGGATCGATACCAACGACGCATTTAGCTCCCTCACCAAACATCCGCCACATATGATATCCACTTCCACAGCCAACATCTAATACCGTTCTATTTTTTAAAGGTGAAAGATGTGGCTTAACTCTATCCCATTTCCAATCGCTTCGCCATTCTGTATCTATTTGAATACCGTGTATTGAAAATGGGCCCTTACGCCAAGGTTTGAAAATACCTAATAAATTAGACAATTTCTCTGTTTCACCCGCCGAGAGTTGTTCCCCACTGCCAATAGTCACACTTGTACTGAAATCAATACTGTCAGGTGCCGGATAGTGCAGTTTATTGAGTACTTTTTCCCATTTGGGCAAACTACCGTGTTTGTGCTCGCGCTGCCAATTGCCCAATATTGAAGGCAAAGTTTCTAGCCAATGTTGTAGATTCGAATCGGCAATTTCTTTATAAAAACCACTAAAATTTATCATTTTACTGCTACCATTGACGCAAAATTGAAGCACTGAAACCAAACCGTGGAATGACTAAAACCGCATTCAGCGAAACGCTTGGTATGGTGTGCGAGTGTATCTGGACGCATGACATTTTCTAACGCACTTCTTTTTTGACTGATTTCGAGTTCGCTATAACCATTAGCTCGCTTAAAGTCTAAATGATGTTTATCGAGCAATTGCTGAATCGTATCATCTTCAAATCGAAGTTTTTCGGAAAGAACCAAAATGCCACCAGGCAACATACCTTGATAAATACTGTTGATTAAGGCATCTCTATCTACCACAGGTAAAAACTGCAGGGTAAAGTTCAACACCACCATAGAAGCGTTTTGGAAGGTAATATCTCTGATATCGCCACAAATCAACTCAACTTGAGTATCACTGACATAAGCCGATAGATTTTCATTACATCGCTGGATCATTGATTCGCTGTTGTCCACCGCAATAATTTTGCAGTTTCTTTGACTGATTTGACGCCTGATACTCAAGGTCGCAGAACCAAGAGAGCAGCCTAAATCGTAAACATTGGAGTTATTAGCAACAAAAGACTGAGCAAAATCACCAATGGTATTGATAATTTGTCCATAACCAGGTACGGATCGACGTATCATGTCATTGAATACGCCAGCGACTTTTTTATCAAAAACAAAATCAGCGACTTGATCGTTCGCTGTAGCATAGATATTGTCGAGTTCAGAGTTCATGTAATGGGTTTTTGTAAAATTCTAGCTCTATTTTAGCCAATCAAAGCAAACTGCAGCAAGTATTGCGTAAAAATTTATTATTTTTTATTACCTTGCCTATTTATGATGGCTATAGTAACCGTCAGCTTATATCGAATTAAAACCGAAATAAGCAAATAGATTGAATCTATTTCATTCTTTTTTAACACATTTTGACAAAAAACAATTAAAATAATAAAGTTATTCAAGAGTAAGTTATTTAAGTTGTTGAATTTTAGTGTAAAGCGATAAGATCATTCATCTTGAAGTGTTATTTGCTCAAATGTCTTTTGAGATACACCAGAAAGTAGATAGGGACACCACTTGAAATTAATCGGACGATTACTATTCTGTATCTTGTTGTGGAGTTACAGCTGGGATGTCACAGCCGCTGATACCCATAATACAGAAAATGCCACAGTAAACCATGTCAGTATTGTATTGGGGCAGGATACTTATCCTTTTCAGTATATGGACGATTCGGGGAAACCTGCTGGGATATTGGTAGATTTATGGCGTGAATGGTCTTTGGTGACTAGCATACCTGTAACCTTTGAGGTACGTAATTGGCAGGAATCCCTAGATAGCGTTAAAAGTGGCCAATTCGACGTTCATATTGGTATGACTCCTAATGATTCCCGTATGGCCTACTTTGATTTCGCAAATCCGATTACTTCCTTACAAACCTATTTGTTCATACACAATTCAATAAGCGCAAAACATCAATTGAGCGATTTAGTGCCATATCAAATTGGTATTGTTGATGGTTCATCCCATGAACAGTCTTTATTGACCATCAATCCAAATTTTTCTTTTAGAAAATATCCAAATAGAGAAGCTTTATTAAAGGCTGCTGTAAATGGAGAGGTGCTTGTTTTTGCTGGTATCGAAGGATTCCAACGAAATATGTCTTTGGAGCAAGACATCGCTGCAGAATATTATATTTCATCAAGAATTCCGATAGATAAAACAGTTATATCGCCAGCTGTCCCAAAAAGACACCCAAAATTATTGGAAATAATTAATGCAGGTTTTACTGCAATTGACGCAATACAAATAGAACGGATAGAACGTCGCTGGCTTGGATACCATAGGGAAAACACGGGGGTATTAATTGCTATGCAAACTAATGTTGAACCCTACGCAGACATTGGCAATGATGGTTTACCACATGGTTTATATGTCGATTTATGGAAGCTTTGGTCGAAAAAAACTGGGATAAGTATTGATTTTGTTGTGGGTGATATGAATAGCTCAGTTGATGATATTAAACGTGGTTTTGCAGATGTTCATATTGGGTATCCTGAAAGCAATGAAATGCGCACAGGTCTTGAACAGGCATGGCATTTAACATCAATAAAAAGTCGTTTTTTCAGTCTAAAAAATGACATCCAAGACTTAAATAAAATGGAAAATGTTCGCATCGGGGTATTTCCTACCGCTCCATATATATCTGAAGTTCACAAGCTTTACCCCAATGCACAATTGCGTTTTTATGAAACAACTGCTGAATTAGTTGAAGCCACAATAAAAGGAGAAGTCATTGGTTTTATCGCATCTTCAGCGATGACCTCGCATTATTTATTGACTAATAAGCTTTGGACAGATTTCAAGCAATATTCAACCATAGAGTTTTCTACTGACATATACAGTTTGACACGTCTTGATGACAGTGGTTTAGCAAAGAGAATCCGCGCTGGTTTTGAGTTAATTTCACCAGAAGAGCGTCTGCAAATAGAACGCAAATGGCTTATTAATCCAGATGACCGTTATGAAAGTGGATCGGCAAGTCATATCATTCTATCTAACCAACAAAAATCTTATTTATCAAGTTTAGGTGCGATAAAAATGGGTTATTTAAAAGATTGGCGACCGATGGAATTTCAGGGGAAAAATGGCGAATTTTTAGGGGTTAACTCAGATATCAAGTCAATTTTAGTTAACCACTTAGGTATATCCATCATCCCTGTTGGCTTTGATCATTTTGAAGATATGTTACAACAATTAGAAAATGGGGAGATTCAACTCGTAGCAAGTTTAGCCTACAACGCTGAGCGTGAACAAAAGATATTGTTCAGTGATCCTTACTGGCCATCACCATGGGCAGTAGCGAGTGATTTAACTCAACCGCCTATTTTTCACATTGGTCAGTTAAGTCATAAAAAGATCGCCGTAGTGAAAGGTTATCAATTAATCGATCAGCTACGGCAGCTGCATCCAGATTTAACATTAGTCATAGTGGCAGATACTCAAGAAGGATTAGATGCTGTTGTTAGTGGTCATGCTGACATGTTTGTTGAAAAGGTCAGTACCTTGGCTGATAAATTGAAGAATGGCCAATATCCAAGTTTAAAATTATCCTTAATAGCTGACTTAGCTGATCAACAAAGTCGTATAGGCATTTTTAGTGGTTTAACAGATTTAAAACCCCTTATTGATCGCGTGCTTGCTACCATAGACAGGGCTAGTCAGCAGGAGTTATATCAAAAGTGGAATGATGTTCAGCTCAATACCGATAATCAATTTTATCAACGTTGGATGAATTCGCTGATTATTGGTTTGTTGATTGTTAGTGCCATTACGGTTGTTGTATTAGTGGTTAATCGCAGGTTGAAAATTGAAATTTCCCGCAGAGAGGCCGCTGAAAATAAACTGGTGTTTATTGCAAATCATGACAATGTGACCGGATTAGCTAATAGAACCTTATTAGAACAAGAGTTAGCATTAGCTAAAAGCTCACATGACAAATCAAATAAAAAGTTTGCTATCTTATTCATTGATTTGGATGGTTTTAAAGTCGTTAATGATGAGCATGGACATGATGTTGGCGATCAACTACTTAAGGTGATTGCTGATATATTAAAAAGGGCAATTCGCACCACAGACTTTGTCGCAAGATTTGGTGGCGATGAGTTTGTTATTTTGTTGAATAACCTAGAAAGTGTAGAGCATGCAAAAAGACTTGCCGATTCGGTCTTAAAAAAACTATTACAGATTAATGCTATTGACGATAAACCTGTACAGATTTCTGCCAGTATCGGTATAGCAATGTATCCAGATGATGGAACTTCTTCGGATGAATTACTTAAATGTTCAGATCTATTGATGTATCAAGCAAAGCGCATTGGTGGTCATCGCCATCGTGCCAACCAATAGTGAACTAAGATTGGTTATCATTTCTGAACATTCTTAGATTGGTTTAATACCTTTAAGATTGAGTGTAAAAATGAACATAATGTTAGACATCAATTTCTAACAGCATCTAGATTTTCTAATGATTTATTGGAAGTGCTAAAGCCGAAGTTGTTAATTTTTCAACCAGCGGTTAAGGAGGCGCTTTAAAGAAAATGCTTATTTGAGTTGATTCGAGATACACTAACAATCTAGGACATGAATACATTCTCACTTCAAACTTTCTAAACAACACCAAACAGTCCTGAAAGCGTCTTGAAACCTGCTTGCCCTGTCTTTTTTTTATCCAGTTAATTCATATTATGCACTCAAGGTCTGGTTAAATTGTTTGTTCTGCTTGATACTGCCCACCATATTTTAAATTGATATTTTACTTTGTCGATTTCAGATGCAACATTTTGCGGAATACGGCCATTTATATGCCAATAAATTCATACTGGAACGAGCATCTTTATGCTGTTTAAGTATATAATGCCGTTTTATCATTGTTGATATGCGAAACGTTTGCTTTTCGAAATTCGTTTTTATTTAAAGGATACTGTTCAATGCGTAGCCATTATTGTGGAGACATCAATAAGTCTCATTTAGGTCAAGAAGTTACCTTAGTTGGTTGGGTTAATCGTAGTCGTGACTTAGGCGGCGTTGTTTTCCTAGACTTACGTGATCGTGAAGGGTTAGTTCAGGTTGTATATGATCCAGATCTAAAAGACGTATTTGATGTTGCAAGCACATTGCGCGCTGAATTTTGTGTTCAAGTGACAGGTCTTGTTAGAGCTCGTCCAGACAGCCAAGTGAATTCGCAAATGAAAACGGGTGAGATTGAAATTTTAGGTAAAGGCCTAACCATTATCAATGCATCAGCGCCGTTACCATTGAGTATGGACAACTACCAGAACAACAGTGAAGAACAACGTTTAAAGTATCGTTACCTTGATTTACGTCGTCCAGAAATGGCCGAACGTTTAATTTTCCGTGCAAAAGTAACCAGTTATGTTCGTAACTTTTTAGACAACAATGGTTTCTTAGATATTGAAACGCCTATTTTGACCAAAGCGACACCTGAAGGCGCGCGTGACTATTTAGTCCCAAGCCGTACTTATAAAGGTCAATTTTTTGCATTGCCACAGTCTCCGCAATTGTTTAAACAATTGTTGATGATGTCAGGTTTCGATCGTTATTATCAAATCGTAAAGTGTTTTCGTGATGAAGATTTACGTGCAGATCGTCAGCCTGAATTTACTCAAATTGATATCGAAACTTCATTTATGACGTCAGAGCAGGTCATGGAAAAAACTGAGCAGATGATGCGTGGTTTATTTCAAGATTTACTCAATGTCGATTTAGGCGAGTTTCCGCGCATGACCTTCGCTGAAGCGATGCGTCGATTTGGTTCAGACAAACCAGATTTACGTAATCCTCTGGAACTAGTTGATGTTGCAGATTTATTGAGAGACGTTGAGTTTGCAGTGTTCAATGGCCCTGCAAATGATATTGATGGTCGTGTAGCCGCATTGCGTATTCCAACAGGCGCATCATTATCACGTAAGCAAATTGACGATTACACTAAGTTTGTCGGCATCTATGGTGCTAAAGGCTTAGCCTGGATGAAATTAAATGATCTGGATGCGGGCATTGACGGTATTCAATCACCAGTGCTTAAATTCTTAACAGAAGACATTGTTAAACAGATTATTAGTCGTACAGATGCACAAACGGGTGACATTATTTTATTCGGTGCTGACAAAGCAAATATAGTTGCTGAAGCAATGGGCGCGTTACGTCTCAAAGCAGGTGAAGATTTCAATTTACTGCAAGGTCAATGGCGTCCGCTTTGGGTTGTTGACTTCCCGATGTTTGAAAAAGTGGAGGGCGGATTGCATGCTGTTCACCATCCATTTACTGCGCCACGAGGCGTTTCTGCCGAAGAGCTAAAACTTGATCCTGCCAATACAGTATCAGATGCATACGACATGGTATTAAATGGCTGTGAGTTGGGTGGCGGTTCGGTGCGTATTCATAATGCAGAGATGCAAAGCACTGTATTTGAATTACTCGGTATTGAGAAAGAAGAAGCTAAAGAGAAATTTGGCTTCCTATTAGAAGCACTTCGATATGGCACACCACCACATGCTGGTCTAGCATTTGGTTTGGACCGCATCATTATGTTAATGACGGGCGCCAATTCAATTCGTGATGTAATGGCATTCCCAAAAACCACTACAGCAGCATGTCCTTTAACTAACGCTCCTGGTTTCGCTAATCCACAGCAACTTGTAGAGTTAGGTATTAGTGTGATTGAGAAGCCAAAAGCTGACGCCGAATAATTTATTTCGTAACGCTTTTAGTTAATAACATTCCGAGGCTATTGCCTCGGTCTGTGTTTATAGCGCAGCCACTTTTTGATTATTCTTCTTCGTTAATACACTTTCTTATTGTAAACACGAATAGATTAACAGACAAAACAGGAGTCTTTCATGGCAGGACACAGTAAATGGGCTAATATCAAGCACCGTAAAGCAGCACAAGATGCTAAACGTGGAAAGCTATTTACCAAGTTTATCCGTGAGTTAACTGTAGCGGCCCGTGAAGGCGGTTCAGATCCAGACGCTAATCCTAGGCTTAGAGCCGCAATAGATAAATCTTTATCGAATAACATGACGCGCGATACCGTAGAGCGAGCGATTAAACGTGGTGCTGGTGAGATAGAAGGGCAACAACTGGAAACGATCATTTATGAGGGCTATGGCCCAGGTGGCAGTGCCGTTATGGTTGAAACCATGACAGATAATCGTAATCGTACCGTATCTGGTGTTCGTAATGCGTTCAGTAAAAATGGTGGTAACTTAGGTACTGATGGCTCGGTGTCATATTTATTTACCAAGTTAGGTGTTATCTCCTATGCTGAGGGTTTAGATGAAGAAAGCGTCATGGATGTCGCTCTGGAATCTGGTGCTGAAGATGTAATTGTCAATGAGGATGGTTCAATTGATGTGTACACGTTACCTGACACTTTTGGTAAAGTGAAAGATACCCTTGATGCCGCAAATCTTGAGAGTGTCAATGCAGAAGTCACACTGGTGCCATCGACCAAAGCTGAACTTGATTTAGAAAGCGCTGAAAAATTCTTAAAATTAATCGATACCTTAGAAGATCATGATGATGTTCAAGAGGTTTATCATAATGCAGATATCAGTGATGATGTTATGGAAGACTTAGGGTAATAAATGGCAATTATTTTAGGTGTTGACCCGGGTTCAAGGATCACTGGTTATGGTGTGATTCAGTGTGTTGGTCGTCAGCAACTGTATCTTGGTAGTGGTTGTATTCGTACACAATCTGATGAGTTACCCCAAAGGTTACAACAGATTTTTGCCGGAATATCAGAAATAATCCGTCAATACCAGCCAAATGAATTTGCCATTGAACGAGTTTTTATGGCTAAAAATGCTGATTCTGCACTAAAGCTCGGCCAAGCAAGAGGTGCGGCTATTGTTGCGGCAACGTGTGCCGATTTACCCGTTGCAGAATACAGCGCCACCCAAATCAAAAGCGCGGTAGTGGGTACGGGTAGAGCGCAAAAAACTCAAGTTCAACACATGGTCACACAGCTATTAAAATTACCCGCGGCGCCACAAGCCGATGCTGCAGATGCACTTGCGGTAGCCATGTGTCATTATCATACAAATCAAAGCTTAGCGGCCTTAGGTGGTCGAGCGAACACAAGAACCTACGGAAGATACAAATGATTGGTCGTTTAAAAGGCATTTTAGTTGAGAAACAAGCCCCAGAAATCGTACTTGATGTTAACGGTGTAGGCTATGAATTACAGGTGCCCTTAACCAGTTTTTATGAACTCCCTGAACTAAACCAACCTGCTATGGTATACACCCATTTTGTTGTGCGTGAAGATGCTCAATTATTATATGGTTTTATTACAAAGCAAGAGCGTGCGTTGTTTAGATTGTTAATTAAAACTAACGGTGTGGGACCTAAATTAGCACTGACCATTTTATCAGGTATGAGCGCTAGCGAGTTCGTTGCCTGCGTCGAGCGTGATGACATTGTCACCTTAGTTAAACTGCCCGGTGTGGGCAAAAAAACCGCCGAGCGCCTTGTCGTGGAAATGCGCGATAAGCTGAAATCGTTATTAGCGGCATCTGTTGGTTCCGAGCGTGAGTTTGTTTTACAATCTAACTATTCACCATCGCCATCGGTTGAAAGTGCAGAAGAAGATGCTATCTCGGCATTAATCTCGTTAGGTTACAAGCCAGCTCAAGCCAGTAAAGCAGTAGCTGCAAATTATAAAATGGATATGACATCTGAAGTACTCATTAAAGCGGCATTAAAGTCGATGCTTTAACGTAAAAGGACAGTGGTAACATGATTGAAGCAGATCGATTAATACAACCTCAAGTATTGGTGCAAGACGAAGTTATTGATAGAGCGATGCGGCCAAAAATGCTTGACGAGTATACTGGTCAAGACGATACCCGAGCCCAATTAAAGGTGTTTATTCAAGCTGCGCTTAACCGAAAAGAAGCGCTAGATCATATGTTAATATTCGGACCACCAGGTTTAGGTAAAACCACCTTAGCTATGATTGTGGCCAATGAGATGGGCGTTAATATTAAATCGACATCAGGACCTGTGTTAGAGAAAGCCGGTGACTTAGCGGCACTATTAACTAACTTAGAAGAAGGCGATGTGTTGTTTATCGATGAAATTCATCGTTTAAGCCCAGTCGTTGAAGAGATCCTTTACCCTGCACTGGAAGACTACCAATTAGACATTATGATTGGTGAAGGGCCGGCAGCTCGTTCAATCAAATTAGACTTACCACCTTTTACCTTAGTTGGGGCAACTACAAGAGCAGGAGCGTTAACTTCACCATTAAGAGCCCGTTTTGGTATTCCGCTAAGACTTGAGTTTTACAATGTGAAAGACTTAACGACTATCGTGACTCGTTCGGCAAAAGTGATGGATTTAGCAATTGCTCCCGAAGGCGCAGTAGAAATCGCCAGACGTTCACGAGGTACACCGCGGATAGCGAATCGATTATTACGTCGAGTGCGGGATTACGCAGAAGTTAAACACGACGGCGTTGTAACCAAAGAAGTGGCAGAACAGGCGTTAGATTTACTTGATGTCGATCTTGAAGGGTTTGATTACTTGGACAGGAAGCTCTTGCTTGCGATTATTGACAAGTTTATGGGGGGACCTGTAGGCCTGGATAACCTTGCTGCAGCAATAGGCGAAGATAGAGACACCATTGAAGATGTGTTGGAGCCATTTTTAATCCAGCAAGGCTTTATCCAACGCACCCCAAGAGGCCGGATAGCAACAGCAAGGGCATATCAGCATTTTAATATTATTCAACCGACATAACGATATTTGATACAAAAAAGGGCACTTTGGTGTCCTTTTTTATGCACTAACTTGTGGTTATTTCGTTATGACTTAGCGAGTTTTTCTATAGCTTTTACTTTATCTGCCACATATTTTAAATGACGGCTCACACATTAAATAAATGTCTCATTTTTGTGAGGGCATTGAACAGGTGATGCGATAGAAGTGCTGTGCATGGCGAAACTTGACCACATCTAAGCAAAAGCCTTTTGCCAAAGTTCAAACGTTTTTGTCGCTCCTTCGAATAACGTTTGTTGGTGACTCTTACTGCATTATCAAGTTTTGATGCTGAACAATATCACCACTAAGTTTCTGCCTAATACCTACTGCATGCCGCAAAATCATGTTCAAAGAACATTAAGTCATAACGATTAATTGAATTGTCTATAGATAGTGATAAATTTAAATATTCAGATGCTTAATACACCAATCACAAAATTATTCCCCTTATATCCGTAAGTTTTTTAAATTTTTGTGATGTGTTTTTTAATTTTTAGTAATTATATTGAAGTATCAACTTCGTGTAACAAGGGGCGCTTATTTGTAACAAGTGTGCGCTTAAATTAACATTTTAGCGTTATAGGGTATTATTCAATATAGCTTTATTCATAGATATTGAATAAAAACCTTACTAGTTAATTAAAATATTGAATTAAAAATTTTTACACTCACCTTTTTGTCAACATATACATTCATTAATCACCGGAGTGTAAAATTCATACACATACTTTTATCTTTTCAATGCTTTAAGTTTCTCATTTGAAAGAATTAACCTAGATTTACACTATATGGCCATTTATACGAATTGAACATTCATGTGATAGTTCCAATGGATAATTTAAAATCAAATAAATTGTGATGCTCGTCACACTTTTGTAAGTTTCCAGGTATATTTAATGTTATAACGCCTTAGGTTTAAACCTCTTTAAATATAAGAATAACCAGTGTTTGTAACTTATTTAGCAATTTTTTACAGTCAATTTTTTTTAGATTAACATAAATTGTCAAATAAATTCTTAATTGCTTAACATGATGTGCGGTAAACGTTAATTTTTTAGGGTTTGACCTGTTTTGATATTTTATTCAGTATCCAGCTATCGTTATTAATATAAATAACTAATTAACGAATATATAACAATAAATGATAGTCAGGGAGCCAATATAATATGAGCCAAAGAACACTTCTTTCGACAAGTATAAAAACCGCGTTGTTTGCATCAATTGCTGTTTCATCAAGTGTCTCTATTTCTGCTTATGCTGCAGAAGAGACCGCAAAAGTAGAACGCATCGAAGTGACGGGATCCCGGATCCAACGTCAGGACATGGAAACAGCATCACCTGTTACTGTAATCGACGCGGCTGCGATTAAAGCTGAAGGCTTTACTTCTGTTGATGAGTTGTTGCAGGCACAAACATCAATGGCGGGTGCAGCAGTTGGTTCAAGTACAAACAACGGTGCAGATGGTGTTGCACAAGTAGATTTACGCGGAATGGGCTCACAACGTACGTTGGTGTTATTGAATGGCCGTAGAATGGTCAATTCAGGCTCTGGTGCAGATAGCGCTGTCGATTTGAACGCCATTCCTGTTGCGATGATCGCCCGAGTTGAGATTTTAAAAGACGGTGCTTCTGCAGTATATGGTTCTGATGCTATTGCTGGTGTAGTCAACATTATTACCAAAAAAGACTTTGAAGGTTTTCAGTTTGATGTTCAAGGTGGCATGACCGACAAAAGCGATGGCGAAAATGGTGAAATTAGCGCGCTTTATGGCATGAATACCAATTCAGGCAATTATACTTTCGGTGTTGCTTATTCAAAACGTGAAGGCGTGATTCAATCAGATCGAGATTGGACCGACCCAGGTTATAGCTCATTTATCCCGACGGGTACATTAGGCGGGAAGGTAATTAACGAGCAAGGTGAATGGGTTAATCGTAATAGTGGTTATGATTTTACCCAAGATAGTTTCTATCAAACACCGAACGAGCGCACCAGTGTGTTTGCAAACATGGTGCAAGAAATTAACGATGATATTGTATTTACCGGTGATTTTTTATATACCAAACGTAAATCTAGTCAGCAAATGTCAGCCCAACCCGCTGATATCATGTTAAACGTGTGCGGGGATGCCAACACAATACCTGGTGAGCCGTGTATCACTCTTGATGATGCAATGATCAAAGGCGGCATTGCTGCTGATGAAACAGGCCGTGTAAATTATCGTCGTCGTACCACTGATGTTGGCCCACGTATTTATTCACAAGATACCGATACATATCGTTTATCTGCAGGCTTAGCAGGGACGTTAGATGTTCATACTGGCTTTAATTGGGATGCTTCTTATACCTACGGCAACAACAAAGCAAAAACGCAGGTTGATAATTCAATTAATGCGACAAACATGGAAGCCTCAGTTTATGCGAACCAAGGTGCATGGTTTAGTGGCGACCCATTAAATCAAGCCATTATCGACGACATTAGTTTTACCGAACAAAATAGTGGTGGCAATGAACAACATACTTTCTCTGCAGGTCTAAATGGTGAGTTATTTGATTTAGACGCAGGTGCAGTTGCTTTTGCTATTGGGGCAGAGTACCGCTATGAGAGTGGTTACTATACACCTGATCAAGTTATTCAAGATGGAGACAGTACTGCTGCGCAACAGGATGCAACGGATGGCGACTATAACGTGTTATCTATCTTCCAAGAAGTGAGTGTACCGTTCACTGATAAACTAACCGGTGAATTTGCGCTACGTTATGATGATTATTCAACCTTTGGTAAAGCGACAACTTGGAAAGTGGGTTTAACCTACGAAGCCACAGATGACCTAATGCTTCGTGGTGTTGCAGCAACAGGCTTTAGAGCGCCAAGCATCAGCGAATTATACGGTGGAGACACGGGTTCATTCGATTACCTAACCGATCCGTTAGGCCATGAGCAGGATCCACAAATTCTGGTTCGCTATACTTCAGATGATGATTTACAAGCCGAAGAGTCTGAATCATTAACAGCAGGCTTAGTATATTCACCAAGCGCAATTGAAGGCTTATCTTTAACATTAGATTACTGGAGCTTCAAAGTGACTAATGCGATTACACGTCTAGATGTGCAATCAGGCATTAATGCATGTTTAATCGGTAACGACAACACAGCTTGTGAAACCTTTGGAATTGACCCTACTGCTGGTGCGGCTAAGTTTGATAACTTAACTAGCTCACTGACTAACGTAGGTTCTCAAGATACCTCTGGTATCGACTTTAACTTAGCGTATACCTTTGAAGGTTTAGGATTAGACTGGAAGATCAGTAACGATACCACTTACTTGCTGAACTTTGAGCAAGATAACGAAGATTACACTGGCACAATTGACGGTAATTTTGGCGCCTATGCAAAAGTGCGTAATAACTTCAGTATTCAAGCGTCTCAAGGTGATTGGAGTGTGATGTATTTTAATCGATATATTGGGTCAATGGACGACCACTATACTGATTACGATGAAAATGATAATCCAATTGCTGCGTTAGCTAAGGCTGATTCAGTGCTCTACCACAACATCTCTGGCACGTATCACATCAATGATGATATGACCATTATTGCGGGTGTAAAAAACCTAACAGATGAAGAACCATCAAGAGTGTCAAATGGTTCTGACGGTGGTACGGTACCTGAAGTTTATGATGTTATTGGACGTCAGTACTATGCTGGCTTCTCAATGAAGTTTTAAGCCAAAACCTTAAAAAAGCCAGCAGCCGCTGGCTTTTTATTTAAAGTAGACTTATACCTTAACCTAATGCCGCGGTAGCAGCACTTTTTTGAATTAACTCAATTTTGTAACCATCAGGATCTTCAACAAAAGCAATTTCTGTTTTACCACCTGCAACTGGGCCAGGGGCGCGAGTGACTTTACCGCCTGCTGCAGTAATTGCTGCACAACGGGCGTAGATATCTTCTTCACCAATCGCTAAATGACCAAAGCCAGTACCCAGTTCATATTGATCGACTCCCCAGTTATAGGTCAATTCAATCACGGCTTGACCGGTTGATTCTTCGCCAAAACCAACAAATGCAAGGGTATATTTATATTCAGGGTTTTCTGATTGACGTAGTAGCGTCATTCCCATAACTTCAGTATAAAAGGCGATACTGCGGTCTAAATTACCCACTCGGATCATAGTATGTAAAAGTTGCGACATGATAGTTGTCCTATAACAAGGCAAATGACAAAAGTGGATCATAACAATAGTTGTAATGGGTTAACAGTAAAGTTCAGCGTTAAATTTACTGGATTGAATATCTAAAACAGGCGCTTATTAAATTACATCAGATTAATGGCAGTTGAGAATAAGTGATCCAATATTGATAGTATGCTTGTCATTAACTCACTATCATAGATACAGATTTATGCAGTCTAAAGCACGGTGATGCGTTACCTTATTTCGCGAAATCAAAATTGATAAAGACCTGTTTGATAAGCTTTAATTATTTCTAGCTGGAGTTTGAATCAAAAAATGAAATAAAATTTGCTTTAGTTCACAAATGCACAGTTCAACGCTACTAAAATTCTCTCAGCGCGCTATGATTTGTTCATAACAAATGGGAGATTTAACATGACAACCGAACTAAAAATGGCTTTAGGCACAACAGTAATCATTGCAATTTGTTTCAGTGCTTTCTTTGTTTCACTTTTTTAAATACCCAATCGACCATTCAATCGACATAATCAAAAAAGCCGCTTATAGCGGCTTTTTTTGATCTAAAATAAAACCTACAAGTACGTGGAGTTTATTCTTCTGGATAAACTTTCTGGTTAAATTCACATAAATCTTCAATGATGCACGATCCACAACGCGGTTTTCTGGCAATACAGGTATATCTACCATGTAGAATAAACCAGTGATGTACATCTACTTTAAATTCTGCAGGGGTGACCTTAAGCATTTTCTCTTCTACTTGGTCGACATTCTTGCCCATAGCAAACTTTGTCCGGTTCGCCATTCTAAATATGTGGGTATCGACTGCAATAGTTGGCCAACCAAAAGCTGTATTGAGTACCACGTTAGCAGTTTTACGACCCACACCAGGAAGCGCTTCTAATGCTTCACGATTTTCAGGAACTTCGCCTTGGTGAAGGTCGATTAACATTTTACAAGTGTTTATGACGTTAACGGCTTTGTTATTGTATAAACCTATGGTTTTAATATATTGCTTTAACCCGTCTACACCTAAATCATAAATCGCTTGTGGGGTGTTAGCAACGGGGAACAATTTATCTGTGGCTTTGTTTACGCTCACATCTGTTGCTTGAGCAGAAAGGGTTACGGCAACTAACAATTCAAAAGGCGAACTAAAGTTGAGTTCGGTTTCTGGTTTAGGATTATTCTCTCGTAATTGCTTGAGTATTTGTATTCGTTTTTGTTTATTCATCAGAAAACTAGCTCACTTTGGTGATACGTGCACGCTCCACCACATGGGATTGAATTTTAGGTTGGCGCTGTTTAACCTTTTGATCAATTACGTTTTTTAAGGCGATTAATAATCCCATGGCAATAAATGCTCCAGGTGGAAGTAATGCCAGCAAAAACGTGTTATCCACTTGCCATAGCTGAATTGTAAGTGATTTAGCCCAATCGCCGAGGAGTAAATCTGCGCCATCAAATAAAGTGCCTTGCCCAAGAATTTCTCGAGTTGCGCCTAATACTACTAACACTGCGGTGAAGCCAACGCCCATCATTAATCCATCAAATGCGGAGTGGGCTAGGGAGTTACGTGAAGCGAAAGCTTCTGCACGACCGATGATCACGCAGTTGGTGACAATGAGCGGTAAGAAAATCCCCAGAGATACATACAAGCCATACGCATAAGCATTGACTAGTAATTGTACGCAGGTAACCAGTGCCGCAATTATCATAACAAACACAGGGATACGAATTTCTTTAGGAACAAAGTCACGAACCAGAGACACTAAAATATTAGAGCCGACTAACACTATTAGCGTAGCAATTCCCAATCCAAGCGCGTTTGTGATCGTGGCTGTCACGGCTAACAGCGGACATAATCCTAATAATTGTACTAAACCAGGGTTATTAGACCATAATCCTTGCTTCGCGATTTCTTGATACTTACTCATGGGATTCTCCGCAGCGGCGACCACTTTGGTAAAGTGTTTTACGATTTGCATCAACAAAAGTCACGGCGTTGTTAATTGCCCTAACATAGGCTCTAGGGGTAATAGTCGCACCGGTAAATTGATCAAATTGTCCACCGTCTTTTTTTACTGCCCAAGAAGGGTCATCTTTGTGCCATTGCTGACCGGTAAAATAGGTTACCCAATCTGATTTTCGTTGTTCAATTTTATCACCTAGCCCAGGTGTTTCTTGATGAACAAGAGTTCGTACGCCCAGGACATTATTATCATTATCTATACCGATAATAAGCTTTATGTCACCGTTGTAACCATCTGGTGCAATAGCTTCTATCGCAATCGCGCTAGGTATCTGGGATTGCATTGCAATATAGGCAGGGAGATCATCTTCTGTGCCTAACAGCTCAGCAGAGTTAACTAAAATACATTGTGATACTAACTCATTATCATAGTATTGCGAGGGGATCACTTGGGTCAATGTTTGGCTGAGTTGTTCACGTTGCTGCTGTAAAATCGTGTCTTTAGTCAGCCCGTTAACTACCGCCACTAGGCCAGTACAACAAAGCGCAAACACGCCCAGAATAGTGCCATTTTTAAGCATCGAATTATCTTTGATTGACACAATTTAACTCCCTGAGCGATGACCATATGTTCTTGGGCGAACATAATGATCGATAAAAGGGGCACACATATTTGCCAACAAAACTGCAAATGCGACTGCATCTGGATAACCACCAAAGGTCCGAATCACATAAATCAGTGCACCTATCATAGCGCCGAATATGATGCGTCCTCGAGCACTTGTGGCTGCGGTGACAGGATCGGTTGCAATAAAGAAGGCCGCCAACATAGTCCCACCTGAAAATAAGTGCATAATGGGGCTAACATGGGTATCAGGATTAAGCAGAAAACCAAAACTGGAACAAATAAATAATGCGGTAAGTATCCCAAAGCTTATATGCCAGCGAATAACTTTGAGTTTGAGCATGATCAATCCGCCGATAAGGAAAGCAAAGTTAACCTCAAACCAACCCAAGCCCGTCATGCTTGAGAAAATAGGCTTTGCTAAACTTTCATGGGTTGTCAGCCCCATAGATAAGTCGGTTTTCAATGTATCAAGCGGGGTAGCCATTGTCGTGCCGTCAATGGCGAGATTATGGCCTGTCAAAATAATATCCGAAGTTGAATTGAATATCACTTGCCAAGCATATGATATATCTACGGATTGTTGTGCAGCTGACATTGGCGACACCCAGTCGGTCATTTGTACCGGAAAGGAGATAAGCAGTAAAACGTAACCCGCCATAGCGGGATTAAATAAATTATTGCCGAGCCCACCGTATAGATGTTTAACAATGATAATTGAAAATAGGGTGCCAATAACAATTACCCACCAAGGTGCTAACGGTGGAATAGCAATAGCAAGTAATAATGCGGTGACTAAGGCACTGTTATCAGCTAATGTCGATTTAATCGGTCGATTTCGCAGAGCTAATATTGTGGCCTCAGCCGCATATGCCGTTATGATGGCGATAGCGATTTGTAATAATGTGCCATATCCAAAAAAGTAAAGCTGAGCAGCAATACCGGGAATTAAGCAAAGTACGACTCGTTGCATGACTTTTGCTGTTTGCAATGTCGTGCCTACATGGGGTGACGAGGCAATCTTAAATGCCATGATTAATCCTTTTTCTCAGCTTGTTGAGCGAGTTTTTTCGCTTTCGCTTTCGCTACTGCAGCTGCGACTTTGGCTTTTTTATCCAATGCGGCTGTGTCGACATTTTCAGTTTGCGATGCTCTTGTGGATATATCCGATAACGCTGACTCTACATTGCTGCTTTCAGTCTGCTGTAGTTTTTTGGCTTTCGCCTTTGCAACTGCTGCAGCAATACGTGCTTTTTTGTCCTGTTCTACATTTTCAGGTTCAGCATCAGCAATAATCTCATTGTCTGAACTTGTTGATGTTCCATTGCTAATTTGTGTATTCAAATTTATTGGCAAAGAAGATGAAGACTCATCAGCTGCTGTTCTATCGTGTCCTTGTGGTGATTTTTTCGCTTTTGCCTTTGCGATGGCTAAAGCCACGCGTGCTTTTTTATCCAGTGAACCAATATCAGTTTTGGATTCCGTCACAAGCTTTTCTGAACCAATGCTACTGGCAACGGCCGTTTTTGTTATTGAGCTAACGTCTGCAAGTTCATTACCATCGGTATCATTGGCTATCCCAACCTGTTGTAATTTTTTAGCTTTTGCTTTGGCAATAGCAGCAGCGACTTTGGCTTTTTTGTCATTTACTGTTGAGTCAATTTCTAACGTTGAAACTCTCGCTGAGTCATTAACAACTACATCAGATGTAATAACTTGATTGTGTTGAGCAGCCTTTTTCGCTTTAGCACGTGCAACCGCTGCCGCAATACGGTCTTGCTGCGACATGCTAACTTCAGCAACATTACCGATAGAATTATCTTGCTGCAGTGTATTATTTTCAGCTGATGACGGAGGCGGTGTAGCTTGCGCCGCTTTTTTCGCTTTAGCTCTGGCTATCGTTGCGCTTACGGCAGATTTTTTATTTACGGAATCACTGACAGCTTGGTTATTTTGAATATCTGTTTGCTGATTGACGTCATTAGACTGGGCTGCTTTTTTGGCCGCAATCCTGGCCATTGCAGCGGCGACAGCATCTTTATCTGATGATTTCATATTCGCCTGGCGTTTTTCAGCGGCTTCTTTCGCTTTTGCTTCACGGGCTAACTTTTCATCTTCTAAACGTTGAAGTCTGGCTTCAAATCTCTGTTTTGCTTGTTCCGCAAGGACTTTTTCTTCAGCTTCAACTCTTAATGCTGATTTGGCAATACGATAATATTCAACTAAAGGGATATCGCTTGGACACACATAGCTGCAGCAGCCGCATTCAATACAATCTTGTAAATTGAAACTGGCGGCTTTGTCGTATTCTTCTGCCTTAGCGTGCCAAAACAATTGTTGTGGCAATAAAAGAGCTGGGCACGCAATCGCGCATTCGCCACAGCGGATACAGGCTTTTTCATCACTGTCAGGGCTAATTTCGTCATTAGACGGCGCTAAAATACAGTTTGTTCCCTTTAAAATAGGCACATAGGCGTCGTTTATGGCATAGCCCATCATAGGGCCACCGATGATCAGTTTCTGATCACTCGAAGGGCTAAAATCAACTAATTTAAGTGCAGTTGATACTGGCGTGCCGATTGGTAGCCAATAATTGCCGGGACGGTGAATATTTTTACCCGTTAGGGTCACGACCCGTTCTACGAGTGGTTTGCCATAATAGATGGCATCTTGAATGGCAAAAGCGGTGCCGACATTTTGTACAACAATGCCTAATTGAGATGGCAAGCAGCCACTTGGCACTTCTTTACCTGTGATGATTTGAATCAGTTGTTTTTCACCACCGGAAGGATATTTAGTGGGGATAACTGTCACTCTGGCGCTGTTTGCTGGTAGTTTACTGTGATTAATAGCCTGCTGCATCGCTTCTGCAGCTTCAGGTTTGTTATCTTCAATGGCAATAATAATGCGCTGTGGATTTAATAGGCGATGAATAATTTCAACACCCTTTAATATCTCATCACTGTGCTCGCGCATTAAACGATCATCAGAGGTGATATAAGGCTCACATTCAACACCATTAATGATGACAAGATCAATCTCACTTGCGGTATTTAATTTGATATGTGTAGGAAATGCAGCTCCACCCATACCAGCAATACCTGCCAGCTTAATTTTGGAGATAATCTCATCATTGGTCAGTGCAGAGGGGTCGGAAACAATGAGATCACACCAAGTATCATTACCATCTGCATCTATGATACAGCTCAACACTGGTAAACCAGAGGCGTGGTTACTGGCTACCGGTTTAACCGCCGTTATGATACCGGACGTTGGGGCATGAACCGGCAAATAGATAAATCCATTACCCTCGGTTAATACTTGGCCTTTTAAAACTGATTGACCGACGTCAACCAGCAAACGAGCCTGCTCACCAACCTGAGGGATAGGAACGACAAACTGCTTTGCTAATGGTAATCGACTAATTGCTTGCTGATTCGATAACTGTTTAAGCTCAGGAGGATGAATTCCCCCAGGAGACTGCCAGAGTGAGCCTTTATCTAATTGTTCTAATAAAGTTAACACTATCTATCCTCTAGGCTTTCTGACACAAGGGTGACAGGTATCGCATTAAGCTTCCAGTCCCAGTTTTTTAATGTGGTCTCTACAGGAAGCATATCAATACAGTCAACGGGGCAGGGCTCAACACATAAATCGCAACCGGTGCAATCTTTTGCAATGACTGTGTGCATTAATTTACCCGCGCCTAAAATTGCATCAACTGGACAAGCTTGGATGCATTTAGTGCAGCCAATACATTCGTCTTCTCGAATGTAAGCCACTTTTTTTACTGCTTCTTGGGCTTCTTGATTCAATGGCTCGGGCTCAACACCCATTAATTCTGCTAACTTTTCCATAGTAGCTGTGCCACCGGGAGGACATTTATTGACTTTATCACCATTGGCTATGGCTTCAGCATAGGGACGACATCCTGGATAACCACACTGGCCACATTGTGTTTGGGGTAAAAGTGCTTCCACTTGATCTATGATGGGATTGCCTTCCACTTTAAATTTATCGGCGGCGAATCCTAAAATTATGCCAAAAACGATAGCGGCAATTGTCAGTACAGCAACAGCTATAAAAATACTGGTCATCATTACTTCACTAGCCCCGCAAATCCCATAAAGGCTAATGACATCAGACCTGCTGTGATCATAGCAATCGCTCCACCTTTGAATGGTAATGGCACATCAGCGGCAGCAAGTCGTTCACGCATTGCAGAAAATAATATTAATACCAATGAAAAACCGACCGCGGCACCAAAACCATATACCGCAGATTGCAGAAAGTTATGATCCTCATTTACGTTTAGTAGTGCGACGCCTAAAACTGCACAGTTGGTGGTAATCAAGGGCAGGTAAATCCCCAACGCGCGATGTAATGTGGCACTGGTTTTTTGAACTAACATTTCAGTGAATTGCACTACAACAGCGATTACGAGGATAAAGCTCATAGTTCGTAAGTATGCTAAATCAAATGGTTGCAGCAAAAATTCATTGGTTAAATAGCTTAAAATTGATGCAAGGGTTAGCACAAAAGTGGTCGCCATTGACATACCAATCGCGGATGCCAACTTGCTGGATACCCCCATAAAGGGGCATAAACCAAGAAATTTAACTAATACAAAGTTGTTGACCAGTACTGTGCCAATCAATAAGAGAAGATACTCTGTCATCGCTACGCATTTATTAATAAAAGATCTGCATATTATCTAAGGTTTAGCGCTGAGAAACAACGGATAAAAAATAAGGTTAACGAGATTTTCGCTAACCTTTACAGAAATATGTCCATATTGTTTGCCATGCATTGTCGAAAACGATGTTATTCCGACGTAATTACCTCACTCGGTTTTGCTAAGTAATACCCTTGATAGCCATCGATAAACAACTTTTCAAGGGTCATTTTTTCATCTTGACGCTCAACACCAGTAGCGATAACTAATATATGTAATCTTTTAGCGATATCAACAATCATACGAACAAAAAAGCGATTATTATTATCAGATTCAATTTGATCACTGTAGCTGCTGTCCAGCTTTATATAATCAGGACGAACTTCACTAAAGAATTTGAAAGATGTAAATCCAAGACCAAAACGCTCGACGGCAACTTTAGCGCCGACTTTATGGATTTCAGACACAAAACGATAACTGGTATTTAAATTTGTTTGCATTCCAGACTCATTCACTTCAAAAACTAACCGAGATGCCGCTGCTCGGTGATTGCTTAATACATCTTTTAACCAGAAAATAAATTCGTCCTGTAAAGCCGATGTTGCACTGATATTGACCCCCAATGGACCCACTAAGTTTGGGTTGTTTTGGATTAACTCTAACGTGCTTGTCACAATCATTTTATCTAATTCGATATTTAGGCCGTATCTTTCAGACATTGCAATTACCGTTGCTGTCGGTAAATGCTGGCCTTCGGCATTAAAAAATCGGGCTAATAATTCGCGATATAAATTCTTATCGTTGTTACAAGGTAATATGGGCTGTTGATAAAATTTAACTGCGCGACGGTCAATAATATTGTTGATGGTGATTTTCCAGTGTTCGTCACCGAATTTTTCATTACCATCAAATTTTTCTAGAAAATGGAAACGATTTGGCCCCAGTGTTTGTGCAATACTTACTGCGGAATCAGCCATAGCTAATAATGTTACCGGATCATCTCCTGATTTATAGGGAACAATACCTATATGTGCTACTGAGTCTTTTTGAGTGTTTAAGGTATAATCATCGAATTGCTGTTTGAGTTTTTCAATATAATTGCTGCTGTCTTTTAGCGTTGAATTCTCCAGAAAAAGGGTAAAATCACTACTGGAGATTCTATAATACTCTTTAATCGTGTTTCTATTGCCTGCATTTCGAATGCAGTCAGATACTTTTCCTAAATAATCATCTCCCGCTAAACGACCATGAAGTTGATTTATGTTCGCCAGTTCTGATGCTTTAATGATAACTAACACACCAAATTCATTTTTTTGAGGTTGAGTTAACTTGTCTAATTTAGTTGTAAATCTTGGCCGAGTCGAAAACTCAGTGACAGGATCAAGATAAGCCAATTTTGTGAGTTTTTCATTTTCAAGCCTGACTTGCTCTAAACTTTCTTTTAGCCGGCAACGGCAATTTTCTAATGCAATACTAATAGGGGTAAGCAAACCATTAAGGCGTGAAGCTTCGATGGCCTGAAACGAAAGCGTTGGAATACTATCGATATAATGAGCTGCATACTTGATACGTTTTTTAAGGGCGAAAACTAAAAGGGCAAATAACAGCATTAAAACGATATAGGTAATCATTAGCTGTTCAAATATTGTTTGTAAATTCGCTAAACTATTGTCTAACATAGTTTTAGTACTCAATCGAACTTGCAACCTACCTTCTGGTAAATTGAAACTGTGGTCTAAATTGAGGGTAAAAAATTTATCTGCAATATTAGATTCACGCTTAGCTAAGCTACCAAAAGTATAGTTATATGTGCTATCGGATTTATGGCTGAATTGAAAAAATTGCAAGTCATTATCACGACTAAAGATTTCGTAGAGTTCCTTACCATTACCAGTCCAATCTTGGTATTTGACAACATAGGCAGTAAAGTTTTGGTTTACTGTTTGAGCATGACTTTGAACTTGATGATTTTCAAGTGTATAAACACGCAAAAACAACAACCCGAATACGAGCAGTAGTATCAATTGGAAGGATTTTGATAAGCCCATAAGATATCCATAATATAAGGGTGATCTCTTTTCGTACAAACATCAGTGGCTAAAAAATATCTAAAAACTGGATAGTTAAATTTTGATTTATACCAAAGAGATAAAATTGCATAAGCAAAGTATCATAACAGAATAACTCAGACTAAATCACTAGCCTAAACAGGTTATATGTTAGCAGGGTATGAATAAGCATATATAAAGAGGGGGGAGTGTAAGAATAAATAAGATATTTAGTTGGCTCCCCAGACTGGACTTGAACCAGTGACATACGGATTAACAGTCCGCCGTTCTACCGACTGAACTACTGGGGAATCGTTTAGCAATGTATTGCTGAGAACGGAGCGCATAGTAAAACGCTCTGTTGCATGAGTCAACTCGAGTTCTAAAAAAAAGTGAAATTAACTTGTTAACTGCTCATGTAATGTGCATCGTGAACGACTTTTGGGCATTAATCATAAAAAATGAACACTTTGTCTTTATTTTCAGATAGTGGAGGAATTTCGTAACAGGTTTGAATGAGGATAGGGTTCTAGAATACATTTATAGTTGATATGTGCTTCTGACGATATTAAATAAATCACCAACAAGTAGGATCATGTTAGGTTTATTTTGGTAGAACGCTAGAACGTCTCTCCACTCGTCACGCGAAATTCGTTTATATGCTGATAAACTTTACCTGAAAGATCTTCAGATCTTTGTTAAGTCATGGGATAACTAGGCTGCAAATAGATGGTTTAAAGATTTGTATTTATCTATCGTAATAGTTAGCAATTATGAATAATGCTGCACTGTAATGGCTAACTCTGCAGTGTAAGAGGTGAGTCAGCTACAGTAGCTTAGTTAGAAATGATTATTATTTTCCAAATATTCCAATAACCGCGATGATATCAATGCGCTTTTTATCTCCATCAGATAAAAATATTTTGTTCCCTATACTACCAATTGCAGCAGATGATCTAATCGATTGCTGAGTAGAGGCATTGTTTTGTTGTTGTAACCGGAAAACAGAATAAAGCGAAAACATTTCAAATGTAATAAACTTTCATCAAGCTATGATGACACTTCTGTGAATTGAGCATAACCTCAATCCCGCATGCTGACTGAGGTTGTGTGAGTTATCCACTAATTCTGTGGATAAGCTTGTGGGTTACTCATATTTATAGGCTGCAAACACTGATTAAGCCTGAGTTCAGCTTAAAATGGTAGATTTATTTAGCAGGTTCTTAAGTTATTGTTTGTGCTAGATAAAAAAAATGCAAGGTGTTTTTTTAGTGGGCGATATTTAAGTTGCAAAAATGTAATTGGTTTCAAACTGCTATTGTGTATTAAATTGCAGTTAACCTTGGTGTTTAAGGCTGTTAATGCCGATATTACTGAGGTAATGCATGTTGTTTGATAGTTTCATCTCGTTATCATCAATTTGACATTTATCTATGATTGTCGCTTCACTGTGCAATTAATCGCTAGGGTTCATAGTCGTTTTTTATTATGATAATTGTATTACATGACTAATTTTGCATAACATGACTAAATAGGGAACGCGCGTGTCAGAACAGCTGTTTCGTTTACACTCTCAATATTCTCCCGCTGGCGATCAACCCACGGCAATTAAGCAATTAGTCGAAGGATTACGCAATGGGGTTGCTAGCCAAACCTTATTAGGTGTTACTGGCTCAGGCAAAACATACACTATTGCCAATGTGATTCAAACGATGGGACGGCCAACTATCATCATGGCCCCAAACAAGACTCTTGCAGCGCAGCTTTATGGCGAAATGAAAGAGTTCTTTCCTGACAATGCCGTTGAATATTTTGTTTCTTACTATGATTATTACCAGCCAGAAGCTTACGTGCCTGCTTCTAATACCTTTATAGAAAAAGATGCATCTGTTAACGCGCATATAGAACAAATGCGCCTATCAGCAACTAAAGCGCTTCTAGAGCGTAAAGATGTGGTACTCATCGCATCGGTATCTGCTATCTATGGTCTCGGTGATCCAGACTCCTATTTGAAAATGTTGCTGCATCTTCGCCAAGGGGATTTCATGGGGCAGCGCGACATACTGATCCGCCTCAGTGAGCTGCAATATAAGCGCAATGATATTGAATTACAGCGTGGTACGTATCGGGTGAGAGGCGAGGTTATTGATATTTTTCCTGCCGATTCTGAACGTGATGCAATTCGAGTAGAATTATTTGATGATGAAATTGAGCGTTTAAGTGAGTTTGACCCACTCACTGGGAAGATTATTAAACGTATTGCCCGAACCACTATTTATCCAAAAACTCACTATGTCACTCCCAAAGAAAAGATTTTGGCAGCAACAGAATTCATCAAAGAAGAACTTAGGGTGCGTCGTCAATATTTACTAGAAAATCATAAGTTAATCGAAGCCCAGCGCATTTCTGAGCGGGTTCAATATGATGTAGAGATGATGGTTGAGCTAGGATATTGCTCTGGCATTGAAAATTATTCACGTTATTTATCGGGTAGAGCTCCGGGTGAAGGCCCACCGACATTGTTAGATTATTTACCTGCTGATGGCCTGTTAATCATCGATGAGTCTCATGTTACGGTTCCACAAATTGGAGCCATGTATAAAGGTGATAGAAGTCGAAAAACAACCTTAGTTGAATATGGCTTTCGCTTACCATCAGCACTTGATAATCGGCCACTTAAATTCGAAGAATTTGAAAACTTAATGCCACAAACAATATTTGTGTCGGCAACCCCAAGCCAATATGAATTAGATAAAAGTGATGGTGAGATTGCAGAACAGGTTGTAAGGCCTACAGGGTTACTCGATCCTGAGATTGAAGTAAGACCTGTTGGTATTCAAGTTGATGATTTACTATCTGAAATTCATAAAAGAGTCGCTGTTAATGAGCGGGTGCTTGTGACGACATTGACCAAAAAAATGAGCGAAGATTTAACTGACTATCTTGACGAGCATGGGGTAAAAGTTCGTTATATTCATTCAGATATTGATACCGTTGAACGGATGGAAATTATTCGTGATCTACGCCTAGGGCATTTTGATGTGATCGTCGGAATCAACCTATTACGTGAAGGTTTAGATATGCCAGAAGTGTCGTTGGTATGTATTTTAGATGCGGATAAAGAAGGCTTTTTACGCTCAGAACGATCACTTATTCAAACTATTGGACGTGCGGCGCGTAATATCAACGGCAAAGTGATCCTGTATGCTGATAGGATCACAAACTCGATGGCCAAAGCGATAGGTGAAACTGAGCGACGTCGTGATAAACAGCGTTTACATAATCAAACCCACGGCATTACGCCAAAAGGGGTCGTCAAGAGTATTACTGATGTCATGGACGTGGGTGACAGTAAGCAAGGTAAACGCTCTAAAACTTTTGAGAAGAACGATAGGGTGGCAGAATCTAGCCCTCAATACCTGAGCATAACGGATATTAGTCATCAAATAGATTTACTTGAAAAGCAGATGCTTGAACACGCTAAAAATCTTGAGTTTGAACAAGCCGCAGCGTTAAGAGATGAGGTTAAGCAACTTAGAGAGCAACTTATTATCGCTTCTTAGCCGTAAAATTGTTGAGTGTTATTATTTAAAAATAAAAAATTTAGACATAAAAAACGCGCTAATTAAGCGCGTTTTTTTCTGCAAGCTGATTATTTAGAAGTTTGCTGAACGTGGTGCGCGAGGGAATGGTATCACATCGCGAATGTTGTTTACGCCAGTGACATAAGAGACTAAACGCTCAAAACCTAAACCAAAGCCCGCATGTGGCACAGTACCGTAACGACGTAAATCGCGATACCACCAATAATCTTCCTGGCTTAGATCCATTTCAGCTAAACGGGCATCAAGTACATCCAAACGCTCTTCACGTTGCGCACCCCCGATAATCTCACCAATACCGGGCGCTAAAACGTCCATTGCAGCAACAGTTTTGCCGTCATCGTTCAGACGCATGTAGAAAGCTTTAATGTCTTTTGGATAGTTTTTAACAACTACAGGCGCTTTAAAGTGTTCTTCAGCAAGGTAACGTTCATGCTCAGATTGTAAATCGATACCCCATTCAACGGCGAATTCGAATGTCTTGCCACAATTCTTTAAAATTTCAACAGCGTCAGTATAATCGACCTGCGCGAAATCGCTGTTTACGAATGATTGCAAACGCTCAATCACTGTGTTGTCTACACGCTGATTAAAGAAAGTTAAATCATCCATACGCTCTTCAAGTACAGCATTGAATGCGAACTTAAGCATTTTTTCAGCAAGTTCTGCAGCATCATCTAACGTTGCAAACGCCACTTCAGGTTCTACCATCCAAAATTCAGCCAAATGGCGAGTGGTATTGGAGTTTTCTGCACGGAAAGTTGGCCCAAAAGTGTACACTTTAGATAAAGCACACGCATAAGTCTCAGCATTTAACTGACCCGATACGGTTAGGAATGCTTCTTTACCGAAAAAGTCTTTGTCATAATCCACTTTACCTGCGTCAGTTAGCGGTAAGTTTTCCATGTCCAGTGTTGAAACACGGAACATTTCTCCCGCACCTTCACAGTCAGAAGCTGTGATAAGTGGGGTAGAAACCCAAATAAAACCTTCTTGATGGTAAAAACGGTGAATAGCCTGTGATAAACAGTTACGTACGCGGGCAACTGCACCAATGATATTGGTACGTGGACGTAGATGAGCTAATTCACGAAGGTGTTCAATTGAGTGACGCTTAGCTGCCATTGGGTAGGTATCTGGATCATCGACAAAACCCGTTACATTTATTGAGGTAACTTGTAACTCAAATGCTTGTCCTGCACCTGGAGATTCTACAACCGAACCGGTCATTTCAACGGCACAACCTGCGGTTAATTTTAAAACGTCTTGCTCATAATTATCTAAGCTATTTGGCACAACGCCTTGGATAGGGTCAAAACATGAACCATCATAAACGGCTAAGAATGAGATACCCGCTTTTGAATCACGACGAGTTCTAACCCATCCTTGTACGGTTACTGATGAACCAACAGCGTGTTCACCTTTAAAAACTGAAGCGACAGATGCAATGCTCATTGTTGCTTTATTCTCCAAGATCAAAATAGTAAGTAATTTTGTGTTTATCTTACCTTTATGGTGGCTTTTCTCAAGCTGAAAACGTTATTCTAAGCGTATTAATGTGATAGTTTTACCAAGCAGAGGTAAATAATCTGCTAAATTGATACTTTTAAAGTTATTTAAGCAATTTTGATGTGTTGGGGTAAATGGTTAATGACCACAAATCAAATATTGGATAAGGAAGTAAAATGTCTCGGTTAGATGTACTACAAGTTATATTGACAGTGTTGTCAATTCTAGGTTGGAGTTTGGCCATCTATGCATTACTGATTTATGGTGAAGCAAGACCTGATCGTGCGGTAGGCTACTTTTTGTCCAAAGGCGTTGAAGTCCGTTTTGATTGGGATCCGGCGTTAACTGTGAAGTTAGAACATATTATTTGGTGGTGCGCAGGAGTGAGTTTACTTAACTTACTGGTAAATTTTTATGCCAAAACCACTGCTCGAATTGGATTTTGGTTTAATATTCCATTGTTGTTTCTTGTTTCTTTATCAGCAGGTTTGTATATACGCTACGTTGTGTAGCGTTCAGTTATCAATATGGCGGCACAATAAATCAATAATGGCTGCTGTGACGCCCCAAATAAATTTATCTTCGAACGGCATATAATGCACCTTATATAATTTACCTTTGCGCCAATGTTGTCCCAAATGACGATTTTCATTTTGTTTAAAGTAATTCAAAGGTACTTTAAAGCAACTGTCTACCTCACCAGGATCGATAACTAACTCGAATGGTTTGTTAATAATGCCTACAATCGGGGTGATGGTAAATCCGGTAAAGGTTTTATGGGGAGGAAAAGCACCGATAACCGTTACATTGTTTCTCTTTAATCCAATTTCTTCTTCTGCTTCACGTAATGCGGTGTCCATCGCATCTTTATCCTTAGCTTCAAATTTACCACCTGGAAAACTGATTTGGCCTGGATGATGCCTAAGGTGTAGCGGGCGTTTAGTTAACAATAAGTATAGCTGGTCATCAATTTGCTCAATTGGGATCAACACGGCGGCTTCACGTCCAGGAAAATGAGCTGGGGCTGAAGTGATGTTATTGGCAGAAAGTGGCTGTAATTGAAAGCGGATCAAGAATTCATTTAATTGCATAAGAAAGTGTATGAGCCATTAGTATCTTGCAAAAGTGATGTCATCGGTAAGCTGACAATTGAAAAATTGTGAGTGTGTTAATGCGATTAGTTTAAGTTAACTCAGTCGTGGTCTAATCAAAAGCAATATCTTAATTTTGTCTTGGAATAATAATTATCTGTGGTGCTTGTAGTCAATCGGCAACTTAAGTAGTCTTGTTTTCTTTTGTCGATGGAATGCACTGTGATAGCCAATTTATTACTCCTGTTAACTGCTGCGGTATGGGGCTTTGGTTTTGTTGCTCAATCAATGGGTATGGACCATTTATCGCCTTTTATGTTCAACGGGTTACGCTTTTTAATTGGGGCGATAAGTTTACTGCCATTGCTGTGGTATTTTGCGAATAAAAAAACACTGTTAGTCGGCAATCAAAAGTCATTACTTTTGGCATCAATTAGCGCGGGTTCTGTGCTGTTTTTCGCTGCTTCATTACAACAGGTAGGATTGCAATTTACCTCTGCAGCTAATGCCGGTTTCATCACGGGTTTGTATATTGTCATTGTCCCAGTATTGGGATTAATCCTTAAGCACCAGACCGGTGTGAATACTTGGGTCGGATGTGCTATTGCTGTTGTTGGGCTTTATTTTTTAAGTATTAAAGATGACATGAGTATTGGCTATGGAGATTTATTACAACTTATCGGTGCGGTTTTTTGGGCTATTCATATTCTCATTATCGACCATTTTGCTAAAAAGCATTCTCCAATTTTATTATCACATCTACAGTTTATTTTTTGTGGTTTGTTAAGTATCGCTGTCTCTTTGATAATTGAGACTACGGTTGTAGGTAACATAGGGTTAGCTTGGGCTGCATTGGCTTATTCTGGCATTGTTTCTGTTGGTGTTGGGTATACATTACAGGTAGTCGCCCAAAAAAATGCTCATCCAGCGCATGTGGCCATTATTTTAAGTTTAGAAACGGTTTTTGCTGCCGTAGGTGGCATTTTATTATTAGGTGAAACACTAGAACCACGTGCTTTGTTAGGCTGTAGCTTAATGTTGGCGGGGATTTTAGTCTCACAGATCCCACTGCGATATTTTATTAAATCGTGGAAACAAACTAAACATACTCAAGTTCAATCTGATTAAGACATGTTTATCAATTTAGTACTTTTGAATTTTTATTGAATGTTGTGATGTTAATTGGTCTCATATCATGTTTTTTTAAATGAATAGTGTTGAAGATCCACTCAACTACATTGTTATCTAAAATTATTGCGTTTATTAGCAGTAAAGTTGAGTGGTTTTAACCAATAATGCTTTTCCTGTAGTCATTTAAATGCTTAAGCAGATCCTAACTTGCTATGCCTGCTTGTTTCAGTGTTTGTGCCTTCATGTTTCGCAAGATAAGCATAAACTCAGTTTTAAAAATCTATCATAACAAACATTTTTGCGTTAAAGCTCTCTATTGAGTTCTAAAATACCGGCGTTTTTACTACCAAACAGCTGTTGATGAAGCCTTGCCGCGAATTCGTCTGTCATGCCAGAAATATAATCCGCCATCACCCTCATGGGATTATTGTTTTCTTGTTCAGATTTCACCCAACGTTCTCCGGTGTTTAGGGGCAAAAGCCGCTGTGGATCTGAAGCAAAAGCTTCAAACAATTCCATCACAATTTGCTGACCTTTATATTCAAGCATTTGAATTTCAGGCTTTCGGATCACGTACTTAAAAACAAACTGTTTAAGCACAGTTAATGTGGTGGCAAAATCTAATTCAAGTTCAGCATGATACTTGAGTAAATGTTCATCAAATTCAGGTTTTATTTGAATATTGATTGCCGTGACAAACGCGTTAACCAAAGTGCCGATAGCGTCTTTACGTAAATGATGTTGATTCGAGAATAATTTGGCACCTATGCTGTGAATTTCATTCTTTAGCCAGCTATCTTGTATGTGTTGCAACGAGGCCACTACATCTTCCTGCCACTGGTGTGGATTAACGATCCCCATGACGATAGCATCTTCTAGATCGTGTACCGCATAAGCAATATCGTCGGCTAATTCCATAATGGAACAATCGAGTGATTTAAATTTTGTTTTTAAATGTGGGTAATTAGGGTGGTGCTGACTTTGCTCACTTGATAAAAATAACCGGCGATCATTTTCTGTTAAACTTGATAACACCCAATCTAAGATGGGTTTATCATCATCGAACACCCCCTTAACGGGTGGCCAATCTGATGGTTTTAACTGCCTGTGATTTATCACAGGGGCGGGATGAGTGTTTATTCTTAATTGGGAATAGGGTGCTGGATATTTCAATATACCCAATAGTGTTCTACGGGTTAAATTCATCCCTGTGGATGGAGTGTATGGTTCTAAACGAGTCAATATTCTGAATGTTTGGCCATTTCCTTCAAAGCCCCCATGATCGCGCATCATGTAATGTAATGCGACTTCCCCCCCGTGGCCAAAGGGCGGATGACCAATATCATGTGCTAAACACAATGATTCTATTAAGCTCATGGAGTTAAGCAAATATTTAAGGTTAGGGTATTTACGTCTTAATTGCGCGGCAATACCCGTGCCTATCTGTGACACTTCAAGTGAGTGAGTTAAGCGTGTACGATAAAAATCATTCATGCCTATGCCTAAAACCTGTGTCTTTGCTTGTAGGCGTCTAAACGCTGCACTGTGTAATATTCTTGCTCTGTCACGCTGAAAAGGGCTGCGATGATCGTTTCTGCGCTGTTTATCTTCACCGGATATGCGCTGGTGCCAGATATTCTCATGGGCCTGAATATTATCGGGACTTGAAATAGCAGATTGAGGTAGAGAAGGTGAATTAGAGGCAGATGGCATAGCCGAAAATCCTTATAATTTCAGATGAGCATTAGCATTTAACTATTTTGTCAAAGCATGCTCAAACATTGGCTAAATTAATAACCAGATCTTACTGTACTTTACGCACTAATATCTTGATATGCTAGTTTTTATCTTTTGCACAATGGTATTGATTCATCCAATATTGATACGAAAAGTAAGGTAGATGATTATGAATAAGAATGTGGTTATTACAGGGGCTAATCGGGGTATTGGACTGGCCTTGGTAAAGGGTTATATTGCACAAGGTTATCAAGTGTATGCAGTTTGCAGGCATTCATCTGTTGAGTTAAATGCATTACCTGTTATTACGGTCAAAGATGTAGATGTGACGTCTGATGATGGGATTAATAAGCTTTTAAGAGACCTGGAACAGATAACCATTGATGTGCTTATTTGTAACGCTGGGATACTTCGTGATGAAAGTTTATCCGAACTAAACATTGATACCATTCGCGCACAGTTTGAAGTAAATGCCCTCGCGCCTCTTAGAATCGTATCTGGATTACAAGCACAATTAAACAGTGGCGCTAAAGTCGCCATGATAACCTCTCGAATGGGCTCTATTGCTGATAATTGTTCTGGCGGGCGTTATGGATATCGCATGTCAAAAGCTGCCTTAAACGCCGCTTCAATGTCGCTCAGTATAGATCTTAAACCCCGTAATATCGCTGTTGGCATTTATCACCCAGGGTATGTGCAAACTGATATGGTTAATTACGGCGGAGATATTTCTGCAACAGAATCAGCGTCGCGTTTAATCGACTTAATCAATCAACTCGATGTTACGGAAACAGGAGTGTTTAAACACTCAAACGGACAAATGTTACCCTGGTAACAATGATAATCCAGACTTTTTAACCATTCTTTATAACCACTCTATTCTAGAGTGGTTATTCGATTTAATAACTTAAAATAGCATGACGAGTTTTATGTTGAGGATTGCTTCAATAACAATGTCAATTAATAAGTGTTTTTATATTTAACACACTCCACTAAATACCCTGATGCACATGTTGAGAAACTTGCAATCAAGATGATGTTAATCATTTTGAAACTGTTGATTTATAGATTCAATTTCAATGTGATAAATGGTGAGGATATCACTAAGCTTAATATGAATTATTTTTGTCGATGAAAGTGGTTTTTGTAATGTTTGAACTCTTTCTGTAGAATATTACGCTTATTAACAAGTGCTTGGGGTGTAAGTTTGGTTTGATTTAATTTGATGAGTTTAGTTTTAATGCGTTAGCTTTGCGGTGCTGTTGCCGTTTCAATATCGAAATTTAATGCAGCCGTATCTGTAGATTGGGTTGTTGAGATTTTCTGAATGGGCTTTTTTCGAACAGCTAACTCGACACTATCTATTGATAAAGCAAGATTAAGATCCGTTTGCGGAATACAACAGCAAGGCAAGCATTCGTTTGCTTTAAGTTCAGCTAATGGTTCTTTGATATAAGTCACTTCGCCTGAAATGACTTGGGTTTTACAAGCACCGCAAAATCCATTGCGGCACTCTGAAAACACTTTTACTTTTTTATGTTCAAGCGCCTCAAGCAAGGTTTCTTTCTTGCCATCAAATAAGATAGCAGGTTGGCCTTTGAGGCTAACTATCGGCGCTTTAATAAAAAAATGCTTATAGGTCAAAATCAGAAAACTCGTCGCTGTCAACCGCAGAATCAATTTGGCCAACAAGGTAAGAAGAAACTTCCACTTCCTGTGGAGCCACTTGAACAGCATCACTTTCTAACCAATTTTTCATCCAAGGTAGTGGGTTTGATTGCTCTTCGTAAGGAAGAGGTAAGCCTACGGCTTTCATACGCTGATTCGTGATGTATTCAACATATTGACAAAGGATTTGCTCATTAAGACCAATCATTGAGCCATCTTTGAATAAATATTTGGCCCATTCTTTTTCTTGTTCAGCGGCTTTAAGAAATAGGTCATATGACTCTGAATAACATTCAATTGCTATTTCTGCCATTTCAGGGTCGTCTTTACCGCCTTGCATCAAGCTAAGAATGTGCTGTGTACTGTTTAGATGCAGCGCCTCATCACGGGCGATTAAACGAATAATCTTTGCATTACCTTCCATTAATCGACGTTCTGCAAAGGCAAATGAGCATGCAAAGCTGACATAGAAACGAATGGCTTCTAATGCGTTAACCGACATCATGCAAAGATATAAAGTCTTCTTTAAAATACGAAGGCTAACAGTGACTTCTTGACCACCAATCAGGTGAGTGCCTTCACCATGTAAATTATGAATTTGCGTTAAAAAAATCAAATCATCATAATATTTAGCAATATCACCCGCACGTTTTAAAATCTGTTCATTTTCAACGATATCATCAAAAACAACTGAAGGGTTATTGACAATATTACGAATAATATGGGTATAAGATCGTGAATGAATGGTTTCAGAAAATGACCAAGTTTCTATCCATGTTTCTAACTCTGGGATTGATACTAACGGTAAAAATGCCACGTTAGGAGAGCGACCTTGAATCGAATCAAGTAAAGTTTGATACTTCAAATTAGACAGGAAGATGTGTTTTTCATGTTCAGGAAGACTGGCAAAGTCAATTTTGTCGCGGCTAACATCCACTTCTTCTGGACGCCAAAAGAAAGACAATTGTTTTTCAATTAACTTTTCAAATATCTCATACTTTTGTTGATCGTAGCGTGCAACGTTAACGTTTTGACCGAAGAACATGGGTTCTTGGGTTGCGTCATTCGGTGTTTGACAAAATGTTGAGTAAGCCATGTTTGTTTTCCTAAAAAGCGGGGAAGTTACCCCGCATTTAATTCCTTATTAAAATTAGCAATCAATAAACCTAAGATTTATATCTTGCACGCACCACCGGCACAATCATCATCTTCTTTTTCGATAGACAAAATATCATCGTGTTGATCAGATGCACCGTCACGGGTGTTATGATAATAAAGTGTTTTTACACCAAGTTTGTATGCGCTAAGTAAATCTTTTAATAAGGTTTGCATTGGCACTTTACGGCTTGGGAATTTAGTAGGGTCATAATTGGTATTAGCAGAAATAGCCTGGTCAATAAACTTCTGCATAATGCCCACAAGCTGTAAGTAACCTTCATTATTTGGCATATTCCAAAGTAACTCATATTGATCTTTTAATAGATCAAAATCGGGAACAACTTGCTTTAACTGACCATCTTTACTGGCTTTAACACTGATTAACCCGCGTGGAGGCTCTATACCATTGGTTGCATTTGAAATCTGAGACGAGGTTTCTGATGGCATTAATGCAGATAACGTAGAGTTTCGTAAACCATATTGTTGGATATCTTTACGTAAACCTTCCCAGTCTAAATGTAATGGCTCATCACAAATTTTGTCCAGATCGCGTTTGTAAGTATCAATTGGCAAGATGCCTTTAGAATAAGTGGTCTCATTAAATAACGGACACGCACCTTGCTCTTGAGCTAACTTCATTGACGCTTTTAACAAATAAAACTGGATAGCTTCAAATGTTTTATGGGTGAGGTTGTTTGCTGAACCATCAGAATAACGTTTACCATTTTTTGCTAGATAGTTAGCAAAGTTAATCACACCTATCCCTAAGGTACGGCGATTCATTGACCCCAATTTGGCCGAAATAATAGGGTAATCTTGGTAATCCAATAAATTATCTAATGCTCGTACAGCCAATTCTGCTAAAGGCTCTAACTCTTCCAAATGCTTAATTGCACCTAGATTCAACGCCGATAAAGTACACAGTGCAATTTCGCCATTTGGATCATCGATATTCTTTAATGGCTTGGTTGGCAGGGCAATTTCTAAACATAAGTTCGATTGTTTAATTGGCGCAACTTTAGAATCAAAAGGACTGTGCGTATTACAATGATCAACGTTTTGAATGTAGATACGACCTGTAGAGGCACGTTCTTGCATCATTAACGAGAATAATTCGACAGCTTTGATTTGCTTTTTACGAATAGCTGGATCCTGTTCGTACTGAAGATACAAACGTTCAAACTCAACCTGATCTTCAAAGAAGGCATCGTACAAACCTGGAACGTCAGATGGGCTAAATAAGCTGATATTTTCAGCTTTAATCAAGCGTTGGTACATTAATTTGTTTAATTGCACACCATAATCTAAATGGCGAACACGGTTATCATCAACACCGCGATTGTTTTTCAATACAAGAAGCGATTCAACTTCTAAATGCCATAACGGGTAGAATAGGGTGGCAGCACCACCACGAACACCGCCTTGAGAACAAGATTTGACCGCAGTTTGGAAGTATTTATAAAAAGGTAAGCAACCCGTATGGAAGGCTTCACCGCCGCGTATAGGGCTGCCTAATGCACGAATTCGACCCGCATTGATACCAATACCTGCACGTTGGCTAACATATTTTACAATAGAAGATGCGGTGGCATTGATTGAGTCTAAGCTGTCGTCACACTCGATTAATACACAAGAGCTAAATTGACGCGTAGGTGTGCGTACACCTGCCATAATTGGGGTCGGTAGAGATATCTTGAAGCTAGAAGTCGCATCATAGAAATCTTTTACATACTGTAAGCGGTTTTCTTTTGGATATTTTGAAAACAGGCATGCTGCAACAAGAATGTATAAGAACTGTGCGCTTTCATACACCTCGTGTGTCACACGGTTTTGAACTAAATATTTACCTTCTAACTGTTTCACGGCCGCATAAGAAAAGTTCATATCACGCCAGTGATCAATATAGCTGTCGAGCACGTCTAATTCTTCACGGCTATAATCTGCCAGAATATGCATGTCGTATTTACCCATTTCAACTAAACGGGTGACATGGTCGTAAAGCTTTGGTGGTTCGAACTGACCAAAGGCTTTTTTACGTAAATGGAAAATGGCTAAGCGTGCGGCAACAAATTGATAATCAGGTGCTTCTGGCGAAATAAGGTCAGCTGCTGCCTTAATAATCGTCTCATGAATAGCTTCAGTAGGAATACCATCAAAGAATTGCAGGTGAGATCTGAGTTCAACTTCAGAAACCGAAACGTTTTTTAATCCCTTGGCAGCCCAAGTGATCACGCGGTGAATTTTATCTAAATCGATAGTTTCACGTTCGCCACAGCGTTTTGTGACAGTCATATTGCTATTCATTGAAGAGAGGCCTTGATTATATCTGTTATTGTGATTGAGCGCTTATTACAACAGGCGATCGTGTCTAACCACACGTTTACGTTCCCTTGTAAAAACAATCATCCTTAAGCATTAAAGACGACGGTTTGTGACATTTTAGCAGGATAAGTCACCCGTTCAGCTTAAAATAGTGAGTCGTCTATATTGACACACTAGTGTCTGAGATTGTATTTGACACACAAGATATGGTGTTATTTAGAATCTAAGATACAAGATAGTGAGGTTGGCGGCATTTTGCAAGCCACAATTTTCAGAACATCTTGTGGATAAGTTGAGGATAAATGCAGGGGTTAGTAAAAGCTAACCCTACACCCCAATTTTCAATAGCTTTTCTATCTACTGTTGTTTAATTGTTCTAAAAATGAAAAAAGTTTGATCGCTAAAATTATCGTCGATCGCATTAGCGAGCGCATTTTTTTATTGATCTTTAAATCAATGTTTGGATCCAATACTAATGACAGGGAGAATCATTTCTATTGACCCAAAATGAGTGATTAAATTGTCACAAACGAGTCGTCATTAGAACCATATTTAAGTTGTAACAAAAAAGTCATGTAAACATTTTGAAGTTTTAAAATGTAATTGCCCAGGCCAATGTTCAGGGGTGTCAAAAGCAGACAGATAACCCCAATAGGCAACACCACCGATCATGTTGGCATTTTGTGCCGCAACCAGATCCCTTTCGGCATCCCCTAAATACAAGATATTTGATGCAGGCACACCGATTTGTTGTGCCGCAAGTAACATAGGGGCAGGGTGCGGCTTGGAATAAAGGGTGCTGTCACCACTTATGATTGACTTCATCCTTGAGGTTAAGCCCAGTTTATGGACTAAAGGCCGCGCGAAACATGCATGCTTATTGGTAACAATGCCATATGGAACGTTATTTTCATCTAAATAAGTTAACAGTTTATCAAGCAGGCCAAATAAAACGCTTTTATCGCCATTAATGACTTTATAGTGACTTAATAATGATTGTTGTAACTGGCATTGCAATGCTTCATCAACATTAGGAAGCGCAGCTTTTACTAGGGCGAGACTACCATGGGTTACAGCATGTTTAACCTGTTCAATCTGGCACGTTGCAAAGCCTGCATCTATTAAAGCAAGATTCAACGCGTAGATTAAATCGGGCGCGGTATCAGCAAGCGTACCATCTAAATCAAACAGCACGCCTTTAATCGCTGACTTATCAACTCCATGGGTTGAAGTTGCCAATTTAATCAATCTTTTGAGTGGCAATCATGTAATTCACATCAACACTTTTACTGTATTTAAATACACCAGATAACGGGTTGTAAATTATACCTAAAGCGTCTTTGCACAGTAAATCCGTTTTATCGACAAGATCAATCAACTCAGACGGGCGAATAAATTTACTATGATCATGGGTGCCAACTGGCAGCATTTTTAACAGATACTCTGCACCAACTATCGTTTGTAAATAAGACATCCAATTTCGGTTAATGGTTGAGAAAAACACATAACCATTCGGTTTAACCATGTTGCAACAGGCTTGAATAACCGATAAGGGGTCTGGTACATGTTCAAGCATTTCCATGCAAGTGACGACATCGTAATAACCTTTATGGCTATCCCTATGTTGTTCAGCGGTACTTTTTATGTAGTTTACCGTGACACCACTTTCTAAGGCATGAAGACGAGCAATGTCTAACGGCTCATCACCCATATCGAGTCCATCGACATGGGCACCAATTTTAGCCATGCTTTCTGATAAAATCCCACCGCCACAGCCAACATCAAGCACTTTTTTAGCAAAAATGCCCTTTGAGGTTTGATCGATATAGTTAAGTCGTAACGGATTTAATTGATGCAATGGTTTGAATTCACCATTTGGATCCCACCATGTTTGAGCCATTGCTTCAAATTTCGCAATCTCTTGTGGATCGACATTTATATTAGAAGAGGTTTCAGTAGACATGCGGTACCTAATTTATCCATTATTGATTATGTCGACATTATATCGTCTCAAACAGTTTTTAATAGCGCTAAAATATCGCATTGCGTGTGATCAGCCTCGATAATCAAAGTGAAGCGCATGTTATTTGAACAATTAATCGAGTTAATACTCACATATCTCTAATTTAGGATAAATTTTAGCGTAATTTTATTGAATACAAACTTTGCTAACTTATTGTCACATTTGTTAATTCGTATTTTTTTTATCCCTAAAATCAAATTGGTTTCGGTTTGCTCTAGCGACAATATATATCTGTGTTAGAATGCCAAATCACGTTTTAAAGCTCGACGATAATATGGAATAAAAGTCGTCAGCTCAATTTCAGGGGAACGCGCAGTTTATGACTGATCTGGCTTCATCTATTTCGCCAATTAATATTGAAGACGAACTAAAAAATTCGTATCTAGATTACGCTATGAGCGTAATTGTGGGTCGTGCATTGCCTGACGTGCGTGACGGCTTAAAGCCGGTACACCGCCGCGTATTATTTGCGATGAGCGAACTAAAAAACGACTGGAACAAACCTTATAAAAAATCCGCTCGTGTTGTTGGTGACGTTATCGGTAAATATCACCCGCATGGTGATACTGCTGTTTATGACACTATCGTTCGTATGGCGCAGCCATTCTCGTTACGTTACACCTTAGTAGACGGCCAAGGTAACTTCGGTTCGGTTGACGGTGACTCAGCGGCGGCAATGCGTTATACCGAAATTCGTATGGAAAAGTTAGCCCATTCTTTATTGGCTGATTTAGAGAAAGAAACTGTAGATTTTGTACCTAACTACGATGGTACTGAATTTATTCCTGCTGTATTACCAACACGAGTGCCGAACTTATTAATTAACGGCTCTTCAGGTATTGCGGTAGGTATGGCGACCAATATTCCACCACACAACTTAAGTGAAGTGGTCAAAGGCTGTTTGGCATTAATTGATGAGCCTAGCTTATCGATTGAACAGTTAATGGAATACATTCCTGGTCCAGATTTTCCCACTGCTGCATCGATTAACGGACGTAAAGGCATTATTGATGCTTATAACACCGGCCGTGGTCGCGCCATTATGCGCTCTAAAGCCGACGTTGAAACCGATGAAAACGGCCGTGAACGTATTATTGTTCATGAAATTCCTTATCAAGTTAACAAAGCACGTTTAATTGAAAAAATTGCTGAGCTTGTTAAAGATAAGAAAATTGAAGGTATCAGTGGATTACGTGACGAGTCTGACAAAGACGGTATGCGTATTGTCATTGAAATTAAACGCGGTGAAGTGGGCGAGGTTGTACTTAACAACCTATATGCGCAAACTCAAATGCAATGTTCTTTTGGTATTAACATGGTTGCCCTAACCAATGGCCAACCTAAGTTATTCAATCTAAAAGAAATGCTAGAGTGTTTCATTCTTCACCGTCGTGAAGTGGTTACACGTCGTACTGTATTTGAATTACGTAAAGCTCGCGATAGAGCCCACATTCTTGAAGCATTAGCTATTGCATTAGCTAACATTGACCCAATTATTGCGTTAATTAAAGCCTCTCCAACTCCAGCTGAAGCCAAAGCCAAATTAATATCCCAAGGTTGGGAATTAGGCCACGTTCAAGGCATGTTGGAAAAAGCTGGTGATGATGCAGCACGTCCAGAATGGTTAGAACCTGAATACGGTATCCGTGATGGTCAGTACTATTTAACTGAACAGCAAGCGCAAGCCATTCTTGAATTACGTTTACATCGTTTAACCGGTCTTGAACACGAAAAAATTCTGAGTGAATACGAAGAATTATTAGTGCTTATTGCTGGATTGCTGCTGATTTTGCGCAGCCCAGAACGTTTGATGGAAGTCATCAAAGAAGAATTGCAAGAGATCCTTGAGCAATACGGTGATGAGCGTAGAACCATTATTAACGCTAATGAAATTGATATGAGTCTTGAAGATTTGATCAATGAAGAAGACGTTGTGGTAACGCTCTCTCACTTGGGCTATGCCAAATACCAGCCATTAACAGATTATCAAGCGCAGCGTCGTGGCGGTAAAGGTAAAGCCGCTACCAAAGTTAAAGATGAAGATTTTGTTGAAAAACTATTAGTAGCTAATACCCATGATACGATTCTTTGCTTCTCTGATTTTGGTAAAATGTACTGGTTAAAAGTTTATCAATTACCGCTTGCAAGTCGTACGGCTCGTGGTCGACCCATTGTTAACTTATTACCGTTATCTGATGGTGAGCGTATTACCGCGATTTTACCTGTTCGTGAATATGCTGATGATAAATTTATTATCATGGCTACCGCGCACGGTACTGTAAAGAAAACAGCCTTAACCGCTTATAGCAACCCACGTGCAAACGGAATTATTGCTGTTAACCTTAAAGAAGGCGATCAGCTTATTGGTGTTGATATTACTGAAGGTAGTGACGACATCATGTTGTTCTCTAACGAAGGTAAAGTGGTACGCTTTAACGAGAAAGCTCGCGATTCTGAAACTGGTGCAGTGAAAATTGACCCTGAAACCGGTGAAGAAATCATTGCGCTACGTCCGATGGGTCGTACTGCAACGGGTGTTCGTGGAATCAAGTTAGAAGAAGGCCAACGCGTTGTATCCTTGATTGTTCCTAAGGGTGATGGTGCCATTTTAACTGTGACTGAAAACGGTTACGGTAAACGAACTGAGCTTGAAGAATATCCTGCTAAGAGCCGTGGCACTAAAGGTGTGGTTTCAATCAAAGTAAGCAGTCGTAATGGTGCCGTTGTTGGTGCTGTTCAGGTTGGTAGTAACGATGAAATCATGTTAATCAGTGACAAGGGGACTTTAGTACGTACTCCCGCTGAAGGTGTATCTGTGATTGGTCGTAACACCCAAGGTGTCACTATCATTCGTACAGCTGAAGATGAAAAAGTGGTTGGCTTACAACGTATTGAAGAAATTCAATCTGATGAAGCGTTAGATGAAGAAGGTAATCCAATTTTAGTTGATTCAACTGAGTCTGAAGATGTTACGGTTGAAAACACTGAAGTAGAAGAGTCAGACGAACAAGAGTAATCTTGTGGTTTACTTAAATGAAAACGAGCGCCTATGGCGCTCGTTTTATTTTACGGAAAAAAATTCATCAAAAACGACTCATAAAGCACTATTCATCAGCTAATAAAGCCCTTAGTATTACATGTCTATTATCATCTAACTGATATCAATAACATTGAGTGAAGGAGTTGTCTGTGAGCACAATTTATAATTTCTGTGCAGGTCCTGCGATGTTGCCTCAACCGGTAATGCAAAAAGCACAACAGGAATTAATTGATTGGAATGGCTTAGGGGTTTCCGTAATGGAAATCAGTCACCGGAGTAAAGAGTTCATTGCTTTAACACAGCAAGCTGAAAAGACACTCCGTGAGCTCATGCATATTCCACAAAACTATCATGTGTTATTCATGCATGGTGGTGGCAGGGCACAATTTACCAATGTGGTCACTAATTTCTTGGGTAATAACGGACGCGCTTTATATTTAACATCAGGGCAATGGTCTAGTTCAGCTGTTAAAGAAGCCAAACGTATTGCCGGAGAATCGCAGATTGATGAGATCAATATTGTTGAAACCATTAATGGCTTACATCAGGTGTGTTTGCCTGATCTAAACCAAATCAACAAAGATTATCGATTTGTGCATTATTGCGCGAATGAAACCGTTGACGGTATTGAAATATTTGAGTCACTTACTAGCCCTTGGCCGATTGTTGCTGATTTATCATCAACCATTATGTCTCATGAAATTGATGTCAGTAAATTTGGTCTTATCTATGCGGGCGCCCAAAAAAATATCGGCCCTTCTGGTTTATCGATTGTGATTGTACGCGATGATATGTTGTCATTGCCTAGTTTAGTACAATCTTCAGTGATGGATTACAACATCACTAAAGATAATGACTCGATGTTCAATACTCCACCCACATTTGCTTGGTATTTAGCTGCTGAAGTATTTGAATGGCTAAAAAGTGTCGGTGGCGTCAGTGCCATGGAAAAAATCAATCAACAAAAAGCGCAATTACTTTACGAATGTATTGATCTACTCCCATTTTATAAAAATGGTGTTGCCATTGAAAATCGATCTAGAATGAACGTAACATTCCAACTGGCTGATAGTGCGTTAGATAGTCAATTTTTAGCGGACGCAGAGCAGGCGGGGTTAGTGGCCTTAAAAGGACACCGTATAGTCGGTGGTATGCGTGCAAGTATTTACAATGCTATGCCAATTGAAGGCGTACAAAAATTAGTTGTGTTTATGCAAGAATTTGCCAAGCAACACAGTTAGTATTAACGATTAAAAGCGATATTAAAAAGGGCTGATGAATCAGCCCTTTTTTTAAATATTTTACAATATGGATGCGATTGATTTCGCTAAGTAGTCCACATTCGACTCACTGATCCCTGCAATACTGATCCGGCTTGAACCCACCATGTAGATACTGTGTTGCGATTTAAGTGTTTCAACTTGAGATTGATTAACACCTAAGAAAGAAAACATCCCTTTTTGTTGAGCTATAAAACTAAAATCCTGCTCAACACCGTTTTCAATTAATTTATTAACCAACATGCTGCGATTACCGTTAATACGGTTACGCATCACAGCTAATTCATCTAACCATTGCTGTTTTAATTCTGCGTCCGCTAAAATGGTTTCAACAATTGCGGCACCATGGGCTGGCGGCATAGAGTAGATACAACGTACGACATATAATAATACCGAAAATGCCACATCAGTTTGAGCAGCATCTTTGCCAATAATAGAGCAGGCACCAATACGTTCACGATATAAGCCAAAGTTTTTCGAACATGAGCTACATAGAATCATGTTTTCTACGGCTGCAGCCATTTGACGAACACCATAAGCATCTTCATCAACGCCATCACCAAACCCTTGATATGCCATATCAATAAGTGGTGTAAAACCTTGTTTTGCCGTCACACTAATGACTTCATCCCATTGTTCTGTGGTTAAATCCATACCGCTTGGGTTGTGGCAACATGCGTGTAAAAGTACAACATCATCTTTTGATACCTGATTTAACGCTGCAAGCATTTGCTCAAATTTTAATGATTTTGTGTCGTAATCATAATAAGGATAAGTTTTAACAGTTATTCCCGCAGCTTCAAATAATCCTGTGTGGTTCGCCCATGTAGGATCGCTCACCCATAGCACCGCATTAGGGCGGCAACGTTTAATGAAATCTGCAGCAACACGAAGTGCGCCTGTGCCGCCGGGGGTTGAAACTGTTCTAATACGATTGGCAATTAAAGCGACATGATTTTTACCAAAAGCGAGTTCGGTCATTAATTGATTGAACAGAGGTGAACCAGTAGGACCAATATAAACCTTAGTATCTTCAGAATCTGTACGTCGTTGTTCAGCCACTTTTACGCAAGCAAGAATAGGAGTGTGACCCTGCGGATCTTTATAAACCCCCACGCCCAAATCTACTTTTTGTGGATGTGAGTCAGCACGATATTGAGTCAACAAACCTAAGATAGGATCAGCAGGCATGGCTTTTAATAATTCAAACATGAGAAGACCTTTTAATGAATGACATTTCTTTTTATATTCAGCTAGGATAGCGCGCTTTAAACACTTAGTTAAAGCCCTTATTTATCTCAAATCAGTTTAATTGCTAAGTTGAGAATATTTCAGTTGGAAACTATTAATGACATACAAAAAATACTGTCATCTTTAACAACAATCTGCTGTAATGGCTTCCCATTACATAGAGTGGCATTTTATTCAATAAACCTGATAATCTCGCCGTTAAGCGTGAAAATGACTTGAAACCTGTGGTTCATTCATTAATGTATAGCGACTATGGTGAATGTAATTAAATAGTTCCAGTTATTTTATGTTCACCATAAGCTCACTACAGTTTGAATCCTGAATTTAATTAATTGATAGAAGAAGACATACATGAAGCAACTGCATTTAGAGCCTATCGAAAAGATGAATGGCGAAATTAATATTCCAGGTTCGAAAAGTATCTCTAACAGGGCATTGTTGCTAGCGACTTTAGCTAAAGGCACCACAACACTCACAAATTTACTCGACTCTGACGACATTCGATATATGTTAGCCTCACTTAAACAGTTAGGTGTTAAATTTGAGCTCAGTGAAAACAACACAGTGTGCAAAGTTCAAGGCCTTGGTGGTGTATTGAATTCAGTTGAGCCGCAAACGCTTTTTCTTGGAAATGCCGGTACCGCTATGCGTCCACTATGCGCAGCCTTAACCTTAGGGCAAGGGCAGTTTACTTTAACGGGCGAACCTCGTATGGAAGAAAGGCCTATTGGAGATTTAGTAGACGCTTTACAACAACTTGGTGGTGCTATTACTTACCTTAAAAATCCGGGGTTTCCACCACTAACTGTCAATGCGACGGGGCTAAACGGTGGTGATGTTGAGATTGCAGGTGATTTATCAAGCCAATTTTTGACCGCTTTGTTGATGGTCGCACCTTTAGCAAAAGACAGCGTTAATATTGTGATTAAGGGAGAGCTGGTTTCAAAGCCCTATATTGATATCACTATCGCATTAATGAAGCAGTTTGGTGTAGAGGTGATTAACCATAACTATGCTCGTTTTGAAATTATCTCCGGTCAGCAATATATTTCGCCTGGTAAAGTGCTTGTTGAAGGGGATGCCTCTTCAGCATCCTATTTTCTGGCTGCAGGTGCCATTTGTGGCGGCGATGTAAAAGTGACTGGCGTAGGAAAACTCAGTATTCAAGGTGATGTAAAGTTTGCTGATGCACTTGCAGCTATGGGCGCGGAAATTGAGTGGGGAGATGATTTTATTATAGCAAGAAAGTCGTCTTTAACTGCCATTGATATGGACATGAATCACATTCCAGACGCGGCAATGACAATTGCGACTGCTGCCTTGTTTGCAAAAGGCACTACATCTTTACGTAATATCTATAACTGGCGAATAAAAGAAACCGATCGATTAGCAGCAATGGCGACTGAACTGCGTAAGGTAGGTGCAATAGTCGAGGAAGGGCACGACTACATTACCATCACGCCACCTAACACAATTAATACAGCAGCAATTGATACTTATAATGATCATCGAATGGCGATGTGTTTTTCATTAGTGGCATTTGCTGATTGTGGCATCACCATTAATGATCCAGATTGCACCTCAAAGACATTCCCAACGTATTTTGACGAGTTCCAACGTTTATCAACTCATTCTATTAATCAACTTAAATAACCCTGAAGCCTTGTACGCAAACGAGATTGTCATATAAACTGCCAATCTCGTCTGCTTTTGAGTAATTTTTTAGCCCATTAAAGGTTTTTTAATGAGAATTGATATACAATACCGCCGCTTAATTTTGGGTAAAACTTTTTATATTCATGGATGATGTTTTTCGGAGGAATTTATGACTGAACGGGCTCCAATCGTGACTGTGGATGGTCCTAGCGGTGCAGGTAAAGGGACGATATGTCAGTTATTATCCAAACATTTAGGATGGCATTTATTAGATAGCGGTGCAATTTATCGCGTACTTGCCCTTGCAGCTATTCATCACGATATAGAATTGAGTAATGAAGAAGCATTAACCTTGATGGCCGCTCACTTAGACGTGCAGTTTTTAACTAATACTGACAGTAATGCCATTAAAGTTGTGCTTGAAGGCGAAGACGTGACTACAACGATTCGTAGTCAAGAGTGCTCTGATGCTGCATCTAAAGTCGCCGCCTTACCGCGTGTTCGTGAAGCATTATTACGCCGTCAACGTGCCTTTTCAGCAATGCCTGGACTCGTGGCAGATGGCCGAGACATGGGAACTGTTGTGTTTCCTCAAGCGCCCGCGAAAATTTTCTTAACCGCTTCAGCTCAAGAGCGAGCGGAAAGACGCTTTAATCAGTTGCAGGACAAGGGCTTCGATGTTAAAATCGACCGCCTTTTAGCTGAGATTATAGAACGAGATGAACGTGATATTAATCGTTCAGCCTCACCTTTGGTTCCAGCTGAAGATGCATTAGTTATCGATACTAGTGGTATCTCAATTGAAGGCGTACTTGCTCTTGTATTAGAGCATGTAAACAAAAAAATTACGGACTAGTTAAGATTTATAGTAACTTTATTAGTTATTTAAGCTAAACTAGCTGTAGGTATTCACGTTAAGGATGACGTGGATAATATTACTAGACTCCACATCTAGGATGGATGGTGGTTTATTACATAAAGTAACTTAAAAACATGACTGAATCTTTTGCTGATCTATTTGAACAATCCCTTCAAACTCTTGAGTTCCGTCCAGGTTCTATCGTTCGTGGTACAGTTGTTGCCATCGAAAACGGTATGGTACTTGTAGACGCAGGCCTTAAGTCTGAAAGCCCAATTTCTGCTGACGAATTCAAAAACGCACAAGGCGTTTTAGAAATTCAAGTTGGTGACGAAGTTGACGTAGCGCTTGACTCTGTTGAAGATGGCTTTGGTGAGACTCAATTATCTCGCGAAAAAGCTAAGCGTCATGAAGCTTGGATCGTTCTAGAAAAAGCGTACGAAGATGCTGAAACTGTAATCGGTATCATCAATGGTAAAGTTAAAGGTGGTTTCACTGTTGAATTAAACGGTATCCGTGCCTTCTTACCAGGTTCTCTAGTTGATGTGCGCCCAGTTCGCGACACCGCTCACTTAGAGTACAAAGAATTAGAATTCAAAGTTATCAAGCTAGACCAGAAGCGCAACAACGTTGTTGTTTCTCGTCGTGCTGTTATCGAATCAGAAAGCAGTGCTGAGCGTGATGCACTTCTTGAAAATCTACAAGAAGGCCAAGCAGTTAAAGGTATCGTTAAGAACCTTACTGACTACGGTGCATTCGTAGATTTAGGTGGTGTTGACGGTCTATTACATATCACAGATATGGCATGGAAACGTGTTAAGCACCCATCTGAAATCGTTAATGTTGGTGACGAAATCAACGTTAAAGTACTTAAGTATGACCGTGAGCGTACTCGCGTATCACTAGGTCTTAAGCAACTTGGCGAAGATCCATGGTTAGAAATCAGCAAGCGCTACCCAGAAAACACACGTTTAACTGGTCGCGTAACTAACTTGACTGACTACGGCTGTTTCGTGGAAATCGAAGAAGGCGTTGAAGGTCTAGTACACGTTTCTGAAATGGATTGGACTAACAAGAACATTCACCCATCTAAAGTTGTTAACTTAGGTGATGAAGTTGAAGTGTTAGTTCTAGACATCGATGAAGAACGTCGTCGTATTTCTTTAGGCTTAAAACAGTGTAAAGTTAACCCATGGGATGACTTCGCTACTAAGTTTAACAAAGGCGACAAAGTATCAGGTAAGATCAAGTCAATCACTGACTTCGGTATCTTCATTGGTCTTGACGGCGGAATCGATGGTCTTGTTCACTTATCTGACATTTCTTGGAACGGTACTGGCGAAGATGCAGTGTCTGAATACAAGAAAGGCGATGAAATCCACGCTGTAGTTCTTTCAGTAGACCCAGAGCGTGAACGTATCAGCCTAGGTGTTAAGCAAACTGAAGATGATCCATTCAATGCATATTTAGCTGACAAGAAGAAAGGCACCGTAGTACACGGTACCGTTGCTGCTGTTGATGCTAAAGGTGTTACAGTTGAACTAGCTGAAACTGTTGAAGGTTATATCCGTGTTGCTGACATTTCTGCAGAGCGCATCGAAGATGCATCTACAGTATACTCAGTAGGTGATGCAATCGAAGCTAAGTTCATGGGTGTAGATCGTAAGAACCGTTCTATCAGCTTATCTATCAAAGCGAAAGATGAAGCTGAACAGAAAGAAGCGATTGCAACTTTGAACAAGCAAGACGATGCTGTAATCAGCAACGCAATGGCTGAAGCTTTCAAAGCAGCTCGTAAGTAATCGAAAATCGTCTGTTGTATGGGGAGTATCCCTCCCCATTAGGCGACTGTGTTTGGCTTGGAAATAGGGGATAGCTAGGATGACTAAATCTGAACTTATCGAAAAACTCGCCACCAGGCAGTCGCAACTGTCGGCGAAAGAAGTTGAAAGTGTTATCAAAGAAATGTTGGAGCAAATGGCAACAACATTAGAAACCGGTGATCGTATTGAAATCCGTGGATTTGGTAGCTTTTCTCTTCACTATCGTGCGCCACGTGTTGGCCGTAATCCTAAAACTGGAACCTCAGTTGAGTTGGAAGGCAAATATGTACCGCACTTTAAGCCGGGTAAAGAACTGCGCGAACGTGTCGATGCTGTTAATCAATGATTAACGCTTGAGTAAAAAGCCTCCAGTTGGAGGCTTTTTTGTATCTATTCAAAGTCAAAGCTGGTCAGCACAGTAAATATCTTAGATAATCATTTTATTGCTTTGTTCAAATGGAGAATCACGTGAAGTCTTTTTTCGCAATTATTATTGTAGGACTGTTGTTTATCTTAGCCTTATTATTCGGTGCTAAAAATGAACAGATAGTCACTTTAAGTTACTTTGTCGCCGAAGGTCAGTATCGTTTACCCGTTGTATTAGCTGTCGTATTTTTAACTGGATTTGTGTTGAGTTGGTTGCTTGCCAGTTTTTATATTATGCGAATGAAACTTGCTTTACGAAAGGCGAACAAAAGCCTTGCCAAATTAGGGCACGTTCAAACAGAAAATAGTAAAAGCTTAGCGGCACAGCCCCACGTGGATATCGCACCTTAAATATGCTTGAAATACTGTTTCTATTATTGCCTATCGCAGCGGGTTACGGCTGGTATATGGGGCGGAGAAGTATTCTGCAACGTGATAGTCAAAAAAGTAAAAAATTAAGCCGTGATTATTTTACGGGCTTAAACTTTTTGCTTTCAAATGAATCAGATAAAGCCGTAGATCTTTTTATTAGTATGTTAGATGTTGATGATGAAACCATAGATACACATCTCTCATTAGGCTCACTATTTCGAAAACGTGGCGAAGTTGACCGCTCGATTCGTATTCACCAAAATTTAATTGCCAGACCACACTTAACCACAGAGCAGCGTGATATTGCGATGATGGAATTAGGTAAAGACTATATGGCAGCAGGTTTTTACGATCGCGCCGAAGAAATTTTTCTTAACTTGGTTAATCAAGAAGACCATAGTGAAGAAGCTGAGGCACAATTGATTTCTATTTATCAAGTCACTAAAGAGTGGCAAAACGCCATTAACGTGACCCAAAAGCTTCCCAAAAAACGTCAACAGGTGTTTAAATGCACCACAGCGCATTTTTATTGCCAGCTCGCAGATGAAACATCTGATACACAAATTAAAATCCAAAAGTTACATTCTGCAATTAAGCAGGATGAAAATTGTGGTCGCGCCTGGTTAGCTCTGGCAAACATATACTTAGATAGTCTTCAGTTTAAAGAATGCAAACAAGCGCTGGTACAATTGTTAAATGCGGATCTCGCACTTTTCCCTGATTGTATAAATATCGCTAAACAGGTTTACCGCCAAACATCAGATTGCGATGGTTATGAAAAGTTGCTCAGTGAAGCATTAGCTAAAGGCGCAGGTGCAACGATTGCTATTGCATTAGCGGAACATCAAATTAGCAAAGATAACAGTGAAAATGCCGAAGCTATGATGCTGGATAATCTATATCGACACCCAACAATGAAAGGGTTTCAGCATTTAATGAAACTCCATATTCAACAAGCTGAAAATGGCAAGGCTAAGCAAAGTTTAGCTATGCTTGAAAAGTTAGTAGAACAGCAAATTAAATATCGCCCAAGTTATCGTTGCCACGAGTGTGGTTTTCCTGCACATGCTTTGTATTGGCATTGCCCATCATGTAAGCAGTGGGGCAGTATAAAACGTATTAAAGGGTTAGACGGAGAATAGTTTACTTCTCTGTAATTACAGAACATAAATCAATATTATTTAAAAGCACTAGATGTTTAAGTTGGAGACAGTATGACGGATAAACCGATTGTTGTGGCATTAGATTACGACAACAAAGCTGATGCCTTAACGCTTATCGATAAATTAGACCCTGCAATGTGTCGATTAAAGATTGGCAAAGAGATGTTTACTTTGTTCGGACCAACATTAGTTAAGGATATCCATAATCGTAATTTCGATTTGTTTTTAGATTTAAAGTTTCATGATATCCCTAATACGGTTGCTAAAGCAGTCAGTGCTGCTGCAGACTTAGGCGTTTGGATGACAAACGTCCATGCTAGTGGTGGCTTAGCCATGATGCAAGCAGCCAAAAATGCACTAAAATCACACGGCAAAGATGCACCATTATTAATCGCCGTAACGGTTTTAACCTCAATGTCAGATGAAGATTTGGCGTTACTTGGTATCAATGTGCCTGCATTCGAACATGTATTACGCTTGGCTAAACTGACACATCAAGCGGAGTTAGATGGTGTAGTTTGTTCGGCTCAAGAAGCAAAATTGCTAAAATCTACTTTTGGTGAAGATTTTAAGTTAGTGACTCCTGGAATACGCCCAGCGGGAAGTGACGCTGGTGATCAACATCGCATTATGACACCGCCACAAGCTATCGCTGTCGGCTCAGATTATTTGGTGATTGGTAGACCTATTACCAAAGCTGTTGACCCATTAGCGGCATTGACGGCAATTCATCAATCGTTACAAACTCAAGTTTAAGTTTTTATCGACTCACTGCATTTTTATAAGGATTAAATATGTTTGATTATACTAACCAGAACGTTGTTGTGGTCGGTGGTACCTCAGGTATTAACTTACAAGTTGCAGTGAGCTTTGCCAACGCTGGGGCCAATGTGGCTGTTGCCAGCAGAAATATTGAGAAAGTGAATGCTGCTGTGGCATTATTAAAACAAGCTAACCCAAACGGCAACCACCTTGGTGTCAGTTTTGATGTGCGTGATGAACTCGCTTTAGCACAAGGTTTTACTATTATTGCAAAATCATTTGGCCATATTAATGTACTAGTCAGTGGCGCCGCAGGTAACTTCCCCGCCAGTGCAGCCAAACTCTCTAATAACGGTTTTAAATCTGTTATCGATATTGATCTCATTGGTAGTTTTCAAGTGTTAAAGCAAGCTTATTCGTTACTTAAGCGCCCAAATGCTTCTATCATTCAAATTTCAGCCCCACAAGCCTATATCGCAATGCCACTTCAAGCACATGTTTGTGCAGCTAAAGCCGGGGTTGATATGTTAACTAGAACCTTAGCAATTGAATGGGGAATCGAAGGCGTTAGAATTAACTCTATTGTGCCAGGCCCTATCGCTGACACTGAAGGTTTTAATCGATTAGCGCCCAACGATGCTTTGCAGCAAAAAGTTGCCTCAAGTGTGCCATTACAACGCAATGGTCAGAAACAAGACATTGCTAACGCCGCATTGTTTTTAGCTTCAGATATGGCCTCTTATATTACAGGTGTAGTTTTACCTGTAGATGGCGGTTGGTCTTTGGGTGGCGCCAGTATCGCAATGACCGAATTAGGCAGCATGGCTGTAAAACAGGGTTTATAATTAAGGATTTACTATGGCGAATGCATTACAAGAACAGTTACTTAAAGCCGGTTTAGCCAGCAAACAAAAAGTAAAAAATGCTAGAACACAACAGCGTAGAGATAAAAAAGCAAAAGTTGATGATGGCAGTGCAGCATTGAAACAACAAATTGCGGAACAAAAATTACAGCAAGCGAATAAAGACAAACAATTAAATGAACAGCGATTTAAAGAGGCAACAGAAAAAGGCCAAGTAAAAGGTTTAATTACCGAATTTACACGCTTTGCCATTTCATTGCCTAAAGAGGCTGAAACTAAGTTTAATTATACGTTAGAAAACAAAATCTATTCTGTTTACATTAACGACAAAATTCAAGCTCAACTGCTTAATGGGTCGTTAGGTATTATACGTTATGAAGACAAGAGCTATTTAGTACCACATAAACTGGCTGTTAGAGTTCAGCTTTTAGTGCCTCAGTGGTGTGGCTATCTTTGGGATGAAACGGCAAATAATGCGGTAGAGCAGGTAAGTGATGCAGATGATCCCTATGCCGACTATGCGATTCCAGATGATTTAATGTGGTAATCAACATGCTTGTTAAAGCCTCACATTGTGAGGCTTTTTAATCTTTGATGTGCTGTAATACTAATACTTGCTGACAATATGCTAACTGGTGACGGATAGGATCTAGCAGTTGCGAGGCTTTCAAATCGACCAAAAACCAATTCGACAACTTATCCTCAGGAGTTTGGTTATAAAACAATTTTTCACATTTTAGCAGCTTATGTTGAGTCGCTGCGGTCAACCAATAATGAATATCGAGCGATGCTAAATTTTTTAAAATAGTTAATTGTTCTTCATAGTCATTTGGACGTTGAGCTTGAATTTTCAATCTTGAAATCTGGCTTGGATCTATTTCTTCATTTTCTGAGCTCTTGCCAGCTCCCAATAGTATGGCAAAAGGATCATCAATAAATTGTTGCGAACTCTCATGTAAAACAGTCGGCTGAATATATAACTCAGGCCAATACAAATGAGGATGAGTGAGGGCAATACCCAAGGCTATTCTTCGTTCTCCAAGCCAATTGTGTACCATGCAGGGTAGTGTTTCAGAAGCAGCCATATTTTCACAGCGGGCCAATGATGGCAAAAGAGACATTCGCATTAAAGAAACGTGTTTTGAGATCACCGCCAACATAACCGCTGTGGTTAACCCAGACGATGGCCAACAATCAATCTGACTAACTAGGCTTTGTGCCACAGTGGTGAGTATTTCAACAAATGCTTGATCATTTTCGCTTCTATCAACGGTAAAAGCTTCACTTACACCAGCATAGGGACCATTACAAATATTAATGGTGTTGGTGTGCACGGTTGCGTTAAAAGTGATGGTTGCACCATCGTTGCAGGGGGACCAATCACCATCTGCATTGCCGATTATGGTTGCACGTTCAAGCGAGTGGTATAGCGGTGTTAAAGACATCATGTTTTCTATAGATTCAATCACTGACTCTATTCTAACCCAAAAGGTGAATTAGAATAAACCTGAGAGGGTAACTTACCACTCATTAATAAAAAAATGTGTTTCGCATCGTTTATTACAGAGTTTGTTCTTGTATTCATCTCGTAATTTATATAAATTTAAACAACTGTTTTAATTATTCGTTTGAGAGACTGATATGAACCCTTACCAAGCGCCGTTAAAGGACATGCAATTTTTGTTAGAAGACGTATTTGAGGCAACAAGTACGTGGCAACAATTGCCAGAACTATCTGAAATGGTCGATATTGACACTGCGCTTGCTATTTTAGACGAAGCCAGCAAAATCAGCCGTGATCTTATTCATCCTTTAAACAGAACAGGTGATGAGCAAGGGGTCGTACACGAGGGTGATAACATCATTACCCCAGATGGGTTTAAAGAGGTTTATACGCAATTCTCAGAAGGCGGCTGGGTCGGTTTATGTGGCGACGCTGAATTTGGTGGTATGGGAATGCCAAAAATGCTGGGTATTCTTGTGGATGAGATGGGATATAGCGCCTGTAATTCATTCGTCCTTTATAGCTCACTTACCGCCGGTGCCGCGCTGTGTATTAATGCTCATGCGAATGAAGAATTAAAAAACACTTATTTACCCAACCTTTACTCTGGTCAATGGGCTGGTGCAATGGATATGACAGAGCCTCATGCAGGTTCAGATCTGCGTGGTATTCGCACCAAAGCAGTACCTCAAGATGATGGGAGCTATGCCATTACGGGTAACAAAATCTTTATTACTGGCGGCGATCAAGATTTAACAGAAAACGTCATTCACCTTGTGTTAGCAAAATTGCCCGACTCTAAAGGTATTTCACTATTTCTTGTACCTAAAATTAAAGTGAACAAGGATGGCAGTCTTGGAGAATCAAATGGCGTAACTGTAGGGTCCATTGAGCATAAAATGGGCTTAAAAGCATCGGCTACCTGTGTGATGAATTACGATAGCGCCATTGGTTACTTAGTTGGTGAGCCTGAACGTGGTTTAGTTTGTATGTTCACTATGATGAATTACGAGCGTTTGGCAATTGGCATTCAAGGCTTAGGTAACGCACAAGCGGCTTATCAAATGGCAAGTGAATATGCAAAAGAGCGTTTACAAGGTGTTGCTGCTGGTGTTAAACCAACTGGTGTGTCTGATCCAATTATTGTACATGGTGACGTTAGACGTATGTTGTTAACCATTAGAGCAATGACTGAAGCGGGTCGTGCGTTGTCGGTATTAACAGGTAAGCAATTAGATTTAGCAAAATACGCTGAAGGTGATGTTAAAGCTAAAGCAGCACAATATGTAGGATTGTTGACACCAGTTGCCAAGGCATTTTTAACTGATAGGGGTTTAGATGCCACTATTATGGCTCAACAAGTCTTTGGCGGTCATGGCTATATTCGTGAAACTGGTATCGAGCAGTTTGTAAGAGATACTCGTATTGCACAAATTTACGAAGGCACTAATGGTATTCAAGCTATCGACTTTTTAGGCCGAAAAGTCACGGGAGATAACCTTGAGACACTCACACTATTCGTTAATGAATCCATTCACACGCTAAACCAGTTAACGCATGTTAAACCTGAACATGTTGAAGTTGTTACCTTAAGACTTAATGCGCTTTTAACCACTGCGACCTATATCAATGATAATAAATTATCTCAACCCGCATTGATTAATGCCTGTGCGGTAGACTTTTTAGATGCATTTGGCTACACCTTGTATGGTTACTTCTGGTTAATTATGGCAGACAAATCTACCGATAACGTTGATACTGATTTTGCAACTCAAAAGCGTTATCTGTGTGATTTTTATATTGATAAATTATTAGTTAAAGCTGATTATCATTTAGCGCAAGTCAATAATGGTGATGCTTCGATTATGCAAATGCCAGCAGAGATGTTCTAAATTCAACCAATTTAACTTAGTACAAACAGACAATAAAAAAGCACCATTTTGGTGCTTTTTTATTGTCTAAGTTTGAGCTAAATCAACATAACAAGTGTTTTCTAACTTGTCTCTCACTCGGACATGCGATTGAATTTCGGTGTTACTTGCAGAAAATTTAATTTTTCGCAGCCAAAACTTTATGATGCTTAGATAAAATGGTGAGTCATTTCTCAAGATCATTTAGATAAAGGTTTAATCATCATTTGCGGGTGTTGTACTAAAGGTATATCCATTAAACCTTGTAATAATACTGCCGAAAAGGGCGCTTTTTGTTTGCGTTTGATTTGTGGACTTAAGCCATTTTCTATCAACACAAATAAATACGTTTTGCCGTTTGAAGCAACGAACTGCCCAGCCAAATTTGCGACACCCAACATACTGCCCGTTTTCGCCATAACCTTGTTTTTTAATGGTGGTTTGTTGAAATATCGCTTGTATCTTAATGTACCGCTTTTACCGGCCACAGGAAAACTATTGAGAAGAAATTGATAACTAGGATCAGTTGCGATGACTTTCAATACCGACATAACGTGTTCAGCAGATAATAAATTATAACGTGACAAGCCTGATCCATCCGCGACATTGGCGATCCTTAAATCAATACCAAGATCTTGCAACATAGCAATAAACGCTTTGGTGGTTTGATTAAAATTTAATGGGTGATTAAAATATTTTTCTGCACTGGTACGTAATAAAGCTTCTGCCATTAAATTATCAGATTTGAGTAACATTTCATCAATCAATTCGGTAAGCGGCGCTGATAAGTGCTGTGCAATGATGGTTAATTCTGTTGGATTTCGTGGTTTTGACTCAACAATTATTTGACCGTTAACACTAATATTATGCTTTTTGAAAATGCTGTTAACTACATTTACCGCATATCCTTGCGGCTCACTAACCGCAATTGCCAAAGGCAGCGATTTAGCCCCAGAATAACAGCCTTTGAGTATAAAGTGATTACTGTCTTTACGTGACAGCTGCAGATCACAAGGTACTTCTCTTTGATTGGTTTGTGTATACACCGCTTCACTTTCAACATAGATAGGTCTTTTACCCATCACTTTTAATGTTGCAGTGTTATTGACTCCATTAGCACTAAGACGGGCAAAAACGCAGTTTTTATCTATGATAAAACTCGACAAAGGCGCAGCATAACAAATACCTAAATCATCCCACACCCAACCAGGTGCTTGAAGTTGATCTTGTTGATGGCCGATTAAATGAATGTCACCATTAATTTGCTTCACTCCAGCCTTTGATAAATGTGATATCAAATCAGTCAAATCACCCTGTTTTAAAGTAGGATCACCCGAGAATTCAACATAAACATTATCATCCAAAATGCCATTTACAACGGCTAAAGGCTTTTCGGTATATAAACTGGTTTGATAGCGGAAAGATTGACCAAGCTGTTTTGCACTCACTAATGCGGTCAGTATTTTTTGAATGCTAGCAGGATTCATCAGTGCATCTGCGTTTTGTTGATAGACATTTCTATTATCACTTAAATCCCAAATGCTGAGCGCCACTAAAGACTGGTTCGGAGTGATAAAATCCATCAATGCCATAACATGTTGTTGATCTTCGGGCGGTAACATTGCTGATGATTCAGCTGAATGAACAAGGGTTAACGAAAAACTAGCAGTTGTTAATAACAAATAAGGGAATATGAAACGGCTAATATTAGCTAAACGCATAATGATACTAAGTTTGAACAACATAACCACTAAATTACGTCATATTGTTGCGTTTTGAAATGCTTTGCATCAAATAAACATTAAATGCGTTTTTACTTAACCAATGACACAAATGCATATAAATTAGGCGTTAGGTGCGCTTGTTTGATGTGTTTTATCAGAAATTTCTTGCTCATTAGATGTTAAATCGGTACTTTCTATGCCAATTTATTCATCATTCGAGTTAGCGAGATGCCTCATTTAACAATACGCGGAGTGAGTCCGTACATTGCCGAGAACATAAGCGACTCACTATTTGAACAGTTATCAAATATCTGCGGTAACACGAGAAATAGTTATACGCTAGAGTTATTAGCATCAAAACAATTCACAGGTACTACACCTTTTTTGAAATTCGTTTTGGTTGAGATATTTTGGTTTCCCCGTGAGAAACCCATTCAAGATGCTGTCGAATGCGCTATTCGCGATGCCCTAACAACAGCGGACGATTCAATTAAAGATATCGCTGTTATGTTTCACGTATTAGATCGTGAACGTTACTATCGCAATGGTAAACATTTTTAAGGAGGTAGCCTTGCTGGATAAGCTAGGTGGAATTTCACTATCACCTGATGCACTCAGTTGGTTATTAACGCCCGAAAATTTCAAAAATACGTTAATGAACCACATTGCTTCAGCTAAACAATCAATTTATATCGCGGCTTTGTATCTTGAAGATGATGAAGCTGGCAGAGAAGTACTGCAAGCACTTCTGGATGCTAAAGCGCGTAATCCTGAGTTAGATGTTAAAGTCCTTGTTGACTATCATCGCGCTCGGCGCGGATTAATTGGCCAAAAAGGTGACAGTGGTAATTATATTTTATATCGCAAAGCCATTGCTGAAGCTAAATACCCAATTGACATTTTGGGTGTACCAGTTAAGTCTCGTGAATTTATGGGTGTCCTTCATTTAAAAGGATTCATCATCGATGACACTGTGATTTACAGTGGTGCAAGTATTAATAATATTTATATGCAACAGGGCGATAAATATCGTTTTGATCGCTACCATGTTATCAAGAGTGCTGAACTCGCTAAAAGCATGCGTGGCATGATCCAGAAGTTTATCAGTAATGATCCTGCTGTAGCTGCATTAACTCAACCCGCTGACACTGAAGTTGTTGGTGAGAAAAATGACATTCGCAGTTTTAAAGGTCGTTTAGCTCAAGCAAAATATGAGTATGTGTCAACTCGTACGGGAAATCGAGTTACGCCGTTAATTGGCTTAGGTAAAAAAGATAATTTACTAAACCAAGCGGTTATTGATTTAGTTGATAGTGCAACAAAGCATTTATTCATCTGTACGCCTTACTTTAATCCCCCAGCAGCCTTGTCCAAAGTCATCACTAAAAAGTTAAAAGAGGGGATTAAAGTTGATATTGTCGTTGGCGATAAAACCGCGAACGATTTTTATATCCCACCCGAAAAAGATTTTTCAACTATCGGGGCTTTGCCGTATATGTATGAGCAATCTTTACGTAAGTTTGCTAAACGTCAACAATGGGCTATAGAGACGGGTTTACTCAACATCTATTTATGGAAACATGAACATAATTCCTATCACCTAAAAGGAATTAGTTGTGACAACAAGAAACATTTGATCACGGGTTCTAATCTAAACCCAAGAGCTTGGGCGCTTGATCTTGAAAATGGCTTACTATTGCATGACGAATCGGGAAGCTGGAAACAGCAATTTACAGATGAACAAGCGCATATTTTGCAACACACTGAAAGGCTTTTTCATTACAGCCAATTAGATTCTTTGCGAACTTACCCTCAACCGGTTCAAAAAATTATGAATCGTATTCGGCGATTAAAAGCAGACTTTTTGCTTAAACGTATTTTATAATAGCATAATAATTTTTACAAAATCATCACTGTCAACAGTGATGATTTTTTCATTACATGAGCTAAGGTTATGACTGACAAGTCAATAGCATCACCGCACGCCGTCCACCAGTTATATCAGTATAGAAAATCACTATCAACAAAGCCTTTTGGCGCCAGAGGCAAAAAGCTCATTCGCTGTGATTTATGCTTACTTGGCGTGCAATTCTGTACCTGCCATCTTCGTCGAACACTTAATTCAACACTCAGTTTTATGTTGATAATGTATGATGATGAAGTACTAAAACCCACTAATTCCGGTAGATTAATTGCTGATTTGATTCCTGACACACATGCATTTTTGTGGAATAGAACCGAGCCAGCACCAGAAATGCTAGCTTTACTCGAAAGTGATCTTTACCAACCTTATTTGATTTTTCCTGAGCAATACATTGAAAATGATCAATCAGTTATTCGTCAGATAACTAATGAAAATTTATCCAACAAGCGACCATTACTGGTGATGTTGGATGGTAGTTGGCGTGAAGCAATCAAAATGTACCGTAAAAGTCCTTACCTACAAAAGATGCCAGTGCTATCTTTCGCGCCAGAAATGTTAGCGACTTATGCATTACGTAAAGGCAGTCATGAATTCCAATTGGGTACGGCTGAAGTTGCGGCGTTAGCAATTGAAGCCGCAGGCGAGCGTCTTAACGGTGTCGTGCTTCAAAAGTGGTTTGATTTGTTTGTTGAATCTTCATTACTTGGCCGAAATCGTCGAGCCAAAGAAACACTTACACCCATTATCGAGTTTGAAATGCAGTATCAAAATGCTCTGCAGGCAGCTAAATAAGTGCTTTGAACGACTAAATTATTCGCGATTAGCCTATAGAAGCAGTAAGATAAAGACAGTTAATGAGATTTTATTTCTTCCAAGGACAATTAAAGCCATGAGTGATGGAGCCACTAACCAAGGTTCAAATAGTGTTAATCATAAATTGGTGATCCTATACAGACTTGAGCCTGGATGTTTGGGACCTGATGGTATAGATCATATAGAAGTGTTTTGTATTATTGCCCAGAAGGCATTGCAATCACTTAATGCTGATATTTGTCAGTGGCAGTTGACCCCAAGATTTGATAAAAGCCTAGATGAAGCACAATACAGTCTAGCGGGTAAAATTCTAACCAAAGACAAAGCGACTAAATACGTTCAAGCCTGTAATGCAGAACTTAGTCAACTAGAAGAATTTTTTGAAGATAAATTAACTGAATTGATCAATAAATATATTGCGAGGAAACACCCCTCTACTGAATAGACGATGACATTAGGATAACCCATGTTTGAACATCAGAACCGCGCCACTTTATCAATTCAGTTACAACAGTTTTTTGGTTTTGATTCATTTAGGGAAGGGCAGTTAACCACGATCCAGCAAGTCATTGACGGTCATTCCACCCTAGCTATATTTCCAACCGGCTCTGGTAAGTCTTTGTGTTATCAACTGAGTGCGCTGAATTTACCCCACGTCACCTTAGTTATTTCACCACTATTAGCATTAATTCAAGATCAACTGTTATTTTTGAAGTCAAAAGGTATTCACGCCGCGAGTATTGATTCCAGTTTAAATCAACAACAAATTCAATCTGTGATGCAATCGGTCAAACAAGGTGATTGCAAAATTTTAATGGTTTCCGTTGAACGTTTTAAAAACGAGCGATTTAGACAATTTCTAACACAAATAACTATATCTCAACTTGTGGTTGATGAAGCGCATTGTATTTCAGAGTGGGGACACAATTTTAGGCCTGATTATTTAAAAATCCCCCAAATTTGTCGTACATACGCTATTCCCCAAGTGCTATTACTGACCGCCACAGCAACTAAGAAAGTTAAAATGGACATGTGTGCTCGGTTTGATATTGAACCGCAACATGTAGTGCAAACGGGGTTTTATCGTAATAACCTTAATTTACAAATTCAGCCTGTGGTTCAAGCTAATAAAAATATTACTTTATCTGGCAATATTAGCCGCCTAGTGGGCAGTGGTATTGTTTATGTTACGCTTCAACAGACTGCTGAGCAGGTTGCTCAATATCTTCAAGTCGCGGGCGTTAATGCCTGTGCCTACCATGCTGGAATGGATACCGAAACAAGGCAACGAATTCAGCAACAATTTATGTCCAATCAAGTGCAAGTGATTGTAGCAACCATCGCATTTGGTATGGGGATTGATAAATCAGACATACGTTTTGTGATTCATTATGATTTACCCAAATCGATTGAGAATTACAGCCAAGAAATTGGCCGTGCCGGACGAGATGCTCAGCCATCAACTTGTATCACCTTAGCGAATTTAGATGGTTTAAACACCCTCGAAAACTTTGTATATGCAGATACCCCTGATTTAGTAGATATTGAATCATTACTTAATATCATTAAACAGGAAACCGATAAAACAGGCACATGGGAGATGCAAGAATTAGCGCTTTCAAAAGCCTGTAACATTAAAACCTTGCCATTAAAAACGTTATTAGTGCAACTTGAATTACAGGACATCATAGCCCCCAGCTTTGCCTATTTTGCCGATTTTAAATATCAACTTTTAGTCGAAAAATCTGAACTGCTTAGCCGTTTTAACCCATCTAGGGCCGATTTTTTGCAACATATTTTTGATCATACCCAGTTTAAAAAGATCTGGGGCCAATTAGATTTTGATGGTCTACATCAAGCAACACAAGCTCCTCGCGCAAAGATTGTTGCAGCATTGGAATATTTAGCAGAGCAAGATCTGATTATTTTAGAAACAAAAAAAATGACCCAGGTATTTCATGTTAATATGGTCAACCTTGCTCAGCATTCAATTGCAGAACAAATGCAGCGTTACTTTAAAGATAAACAAAATAAAGAAATCCAACGTATAGCCCAATTGGTACGTTTTTTTGAGCTAGAGTCTTGTTTATCACATAACTTAGCCCGCTATTTTGATGATAAAAATGCTCCAATCTATTGCCAACATTGTAGTGTGTGTGATGGATTACCAGCAAAGTTACCAATAACTCAAATTAACCAAGTCATTGACGATGTTAAACTGAAACACTATATCGACGAATTGAAACAACACGTTGCCAGTAAAAATATCACTGTTACCCATAACACAATCATTAAATTTTTAGCGGGTATGAGTGTGCCGATTTTTGCTAGATTGAAGGTGAAAAATTTAGCTGGGCATGGTGCGTTAAGTGAATGGCGCTATCAAGATATCGCTAATGCTATAAACACTTTGGAGGATAAATGACTACTGATAGTGATGAATTACTTAAGAAACATTCTAATTTGATCCACAGCGAGGGGGTAACTGTTGAATCGCATACTCAACGCGAGCAAGGAGAATGGTTTTTACAAACTTTGATGGTAAAAGGCTATGACGTACCTTTTAAGTATCGTCGTAATAAAAAATATAAAAACTTAACAGGCCAAAAAGTCAATTTAACCTATTACCCAAGAGAGGAAACCATCGCGGGTTTCAAAGTTGAAACCATGCAAGTAGTGCGTGTAAGAAGGTTTTAACCAAAACTAAAATTTAGCTCGGCGTTGAAGCCGAGCTAATAGAAATAGTGATACCTAATATTACTTACTGAAAGTAAAAGGGCCATCAGCGCGCCATATACGATATCGTAATTCAGTATTTTCAGGTAAGTAGTATATTTTTGGTAAACGACTATCGTAATTTACCTTAATGCTCTCTCCTAACATGACAAATTGGGTTGTTTTAGGTTCAGTGCACATCATCATTGTACTTGGGCCTGACATGATCTTATCTACTTTTACATAATCATAACCCCAGCCTTCAAGAGTGACTTTTTGCACTTCACCCATTAATCTGTGTCGATTACAATCAACAAGTTTATTTTGACCAATTTGAATCTCTATCAGAAAATCTTCTTCATTTGCTAATTTCGGTAACGTTATAACATGTTGTTGCATGCCCTCTGCCGCGACAGGAAACATGCTAATTTGATCTGAGGTACTCGGCTGAGTGCCAGTAAATATTTCGGCTTGAATCGAAGGAGTATTAAGTTGCTCTTGTTTTACAGGACTTGTAGCCATTGCACTTCCAGACACAGCAAAACCCAATCCAATCAATCCAGCAATAATATGTGATCTTTTAAGCATAAATACCTCTGTAGAAAGCCTTAATTTTTAAAGACTTTTAAATGATTTCATTCAGTAAAGATAAGTGTAAACGTAATTAATAATGAAAAGGGTTAAATTTTTTTAAAATTAATCTCAATTTTTGATTGTTTATAATTTTGAGACAATTACGTAAATTGGCAATAACATATTACAGGTAAACATTTGTTTTCCTGCAACAAGTATGACATAACATGGTGATAAGATTTAACATGACGAAAGATATTCTTAGGCAATCGTAGATGATACAACATAACCAAAATATAGAACAAACTGCAGATATACTGAGATTAGCAGTGCCGAAAATGACAGATCTTAATATTCCTGTCACCCCTGAAAATTATGCAATCTGGTACGATTATTTCGCAGAAACAAACTTAAACTTAAAACGTGCCATTGATGGGTTAATTGCGAATAAAGTCGTCTTTACACATAACGTGAATGCGGGGCTTTATAATCGATTTATTGAAGAGCGTAGTCCAGAAATTATCGAAAACGTACAAATTGAAACCCAAATTCTGATCAAAAGTCTATTCAATAAAATTGATGAAATAACGGAAGGCACAAGTTCATTTGGTGACAACTTGCATCAATTTGGTGACCAATTACAGCAAAATCCAACAGCTGAAGTGCTCAGTGATTTAGTATTAAATTTAGTGGCAGAGGTCGATCAGGTCATCGCCGACAATGCCAAGATGAAAGCCGATTTATCTACCCTTGGCGAAGAGCTTTATAATCTTAAAGGTGAAATGGATAACTTAAGCAAAGTCGCAATGACAGATGAATTAACCTCGTTAAATAACCGTCGAGCTTATGAGACCTTCGCATTGGAACAGCTCACGCGCTTTCAAGAAGCACAGGTTGATTGTTGTTTACTGTTAATTGATATTGATCACTTTAAAATTTTCAACGATACCTATGGCCATCTTATTGGTGATAAGGTGTTAGCCTACGTTGCGCTTGCGCTTAAGAATGCGGTTAAAGGGGATGACTTTGTCGCACGCTATGGTGGTGAAGAGTTCATTATCATGCTGCCTGACACTAAAATAGCAGACGCATTAATGGTCGCTGAAAAATTACGTGAACGTATTTGTGCAAAACAATTAACCATAGGTAAAGAAACCAAACAAAACTTAGGGCATATCACAGTCTCTATTGGTGTTTCAAAGTTCAAAACAGGCGATGATCTGGACACTTTACTGGCAAGGGCAGATAAACAACTGTATCTGGCAAAATCAGATGGTAGGAATTGTGTGAAGTATTATCAAGAATGATAAATTATCAGGCAGGTATCGATCGATTTCTGCCTAACCTTTTGGCCTCGTATAGTGCTTTATCGGCATCATTAATCAGCTGATCACTGGTTAAATTTTGCTGATATTCCTTGATACCGATACTGACAGTGACTTTAATATCTTCATCATCAAGACTAACCGTCTTTTGAAAAACAGCGCACCTTAATCGTTCGGCCACATCAAAAGCCTCAGCTTGATCTGTTTGTGCCAGAATAAACAAAAACTCTTCACCTCCCCAACGTGCTACATAATCCGTTTCTCTAAGTGATGCTTTAAACACTTGTGATAATTCAGTGAGCACAGCATCTCCAGCGCTATGGCCGTACTTATCGTTTACCAGCTTAAAAAAATCAATATCACATAATAAAATGGAGAATGACTTGGAAATATTTGCCACAGCCATTTTTTTATTCAATTTACGTTGGGCATCACGACGGTTATGTAATCCCGTTAAATCATCATAATGGGCTAAATGGTGTAATTTTTGATTTAATTCCAGTGCATTGTTATAAAGCTGACTTCTTGAATATTCATACAAAGCGGATAAAAAGCTGATTGTCAGAAACGAGTAAAGTAAACGCAGTTTAAATTCGATCGGGTAAATGGCATGGGCGTAAACTGATTGCGGAATAAACATGATTAAGCAAATCAGCAAAACAAAAACGGTGATATTTATCAAGCCTCGGCGTAAGCCATGTACATACAAAGATACAGGAGGAACAATAAAAATCCATAACGGGCCAGTAGAGGCAACGCCTCCAGAATAAACAAGATACAGCATCAAAGCATAAAGTGAATAAATAATGATGTAAGAACTTAATTTTACATGGTTTTTATTGTTAACCAAATAAAAAGCAACCCCATATACAGCACTGGCAAATAGTAAACTGATTGCAAGTGTGATGTTTGCATTCTTAATTGCAAAACACATCATGAGAAAGGTGATTGACATGCCAACTAACGAAAACAAGGCGATGACACGAGCTTGCTGGAGCTCACCAAAACGTTGCAATTTACTCTGGTTTTTTATGCTCAATGATATTCCTTATCAATGCTGTATTTATCTCAATAGTATCATCGAGATTCATATTGGCAAATGGTTGTTTTATGTCGTGAAATTTACATAAAAAATATCAATTCCCGAGTAGTTATCCGTCGTTTACAGTCTTTCAACGCGCATTAAACCTTGGTTAATAGATATCAGATATTCAATCAGTTAGAATTCGTGCCATTAATATAGACATTACTTTAGCAAGGGTAGAGAGCATTTATGACACAAGACGTATTTTTCCCCATAGGAACACCTGGACAGCCTTGGAATGAACATGAAAAGGCTCAATGGCTTGAGCAAGTGACCATTAAGCGTAGTTATCATGATGAGGTAGTAAGCCAGTTTTCTTATTTAACCGATATTTTTGAAATGGTTAATTATGGAGCCCTTGATTTTGATCCCGTAAAATACCCATTGTTTGCCTTCAAATCTAAAAACTGGGATGACAATAAAAAAACCATTTTAGTGACCGGTGGTGTTCATGGTTATGAAACCAGTGGTGTGCATGGTGCTATCCAATTTTTAAAAACAAAAGCCTCTTTTTATCATTCATTTTTTAATATTGCTGTAGCCCCTTGTGTCAGCCCATGGGGATACGAAACAATCAATCGTTGGAATCCTTATGCTGTTGATCCCAATCGCTCATTTTATGCCAACAGTCCAGCCAATGAGTCGGCCGCATTAATGTCGTTTGTCGCAACACTGGGTGATATTTATGCCCATATTGATTTACATGAGACAACTGATACTGATGAGTTAGAATTTCGTCCTGCGCTTTCAGCTCGTGATGGTAAAAACTACGAAAAGGGACTAATTCCGGATGGGTTTTATCTAGTCGGGGATTCTGATAATCCTAGCCCTGAGTTTCAAAAAGCCATTATTGAATCAGTGCAAAAAATTACCCATATTGCCCCGGATGACGATGGTGAATTAATCGGCGTTGCGATAGAGCAGTTTGGAGTCATTAATTATCCAACTAAAAAACTGGGTTTATGTGCCGGAATGACAAATAATCATTTCAATACCACCACAGAGGTTTATCCTGACAGTCCTTTGGTTACCACACAGGAATGTAACGACGCTCAGGTAGCAGCAATTACCGGAGCCCTGGATTACATCATTGATTACCTGAAGTAATTCATTTAGATACCAACGCTAAAGCGAATTAACTTTGCTTTAGTGTTGAATTGATTATTTTGCTGTATTGCTTTATTTGCCATCATTTCACTCAATATCATTGTTTATCTTCAAAGCTGGGCTTTTGGTTGATACCTCAAGCAAAAATCTCTATAATGCAGCGCTTATTTTTGCTTCATTTTTAATATTTTTTTGTCTATGCCTTGCATGGTGCAGGTCATTATTTTGTCAACTATGCTTGCTAAAGTACGGCATTCGCAGACAACCCGATTTGGAATTTCATTTTGATTACTACAGCTAATATCACAATGCAGTTTGGTGCAAAGCCACTGTTTGAAAACATCTCTGTTAAATTTGGTGGCGGAAATCGCTACGGTTTAATTGGCGCAAATGGTTGTGGTAAATCCACCTTTATGAAAATTCTTGCTGGCGATTTAGAGCCATCAAGCGGTAACGTATCGTTAGATGTTAACGAGCGTATGGGTAAATTGAATCAGGACCAATTTGCTTATGAATCCTTCTCGGTTGTTGATACGGTCATCATGGGCCACCGTGAACTGTGGAAAGTGAAACTTGAGCGCGATCGTATTTACTCGCTTCCTGAAATGAGTGAAGAAGACGGCATTAAAGTTGCTGAACTTGAAATGGAATTTGCAGAAATGGATGGTTACACCGCAGAATCTCGTGCGGGTGACCTACTATTAGGTGTTGGTATTGGTACTGATCAACACTTTGGTTTAATGAGTGAAATTGCACCTGGTTTCAAATTACGTGTGTTATTGGCTCAAGCACTTTTCTCTGACCCAGATTTACTGCTGCTTGACGAACCTACCAACAACTTGGACATTGATACCATTCGTTGGTTACAAGACATGCTAAACCAACGTAACAGCACCATGATCATCATTTCGCATGACCGTTACTTCCTAAACTCAGTTTGTACTCACATGGCTGACTTAGATTACGGAGCATTACGTGTTTACCCAGGTAACTATGATGAATACATGATGGCAGCGCAGCAAGCGCGTGAACGTTTGCAATCTGATAATGCCAAGAAAAAAGCCCAAATTGCGGAACTACAAACATTCGTCGCGCGTTTCTCTGCTAATGCTTCAAAAGCAAAACAGGCAACATCTCGTGCCAAGCAAATTGATAAAATCAAACTTGATGAGATTAAAGCATCAAGTCGTGTCAATCCGTTTATTCGTTTTGAACAAGAAAAGAAACTATTCCGTAATGCATTAATCGTTGAAAATCTTGCTAAAGGCTATGATGCGCCATTATTCAGCAACTTAAACTTAATGGTTGAAGTCGGTGAGCGTATTGCTATTTTAGGTGAAAACGGTATAGGTAAAACAACCTTACTACGTACTTTAGTTCACGACATCCCGCAGGATGAAGGGACAATTCAATGGTCTGAAAACTCCAACATTGGTTATTATGCACAGGATCATGAAGCTGACTTTGCTAACGACATGACCTTGTTCGAGTGGATGAGCCAATGGCGTAAAGAAAATGACGATGATCAATCGGTACGTGGCATTTTAGGTCGTATGCTATTTGGATCAGACGACATTAAAAAGTCAGTTAAAGTTTTATCTGGTGGTGAAAAAGGGCGCATGTACTTTGGTAAACTTATCATGCAAAAACCTAATATTCTATTGCTCGACGAACCGACTAACCACATGGACATGGAATCGATTGAGTCATTGAATAATGCATTAGAACTTTACGAAGGCACTTTGATCTTCGTATCACACGACCGTGCATTTGTGTCATCTTTGGCTACACGTATTATTGAAATCACCTCAAAAGGTATTAATGACTTTAAAGGAACATATGATGAGTTCCTTGCAAGTAAAGGTATTGAAGGCTAATTCCGGCTCTTGAAAATGAACAAGCCCTGAACGAAAGTTCGGGGCTTTTTGTTTTCAGGGATGTAGACTCAATCTATGACTAAATATGAGAGACCAATATGAGTTTAACTCACGAACAAGTTGTTCAAACAATGACAAAAATGCTTTGCCGTAGCAATTTTAATATTAAAAATGTTACTGAATTTATGTTGCCCGAATTGAAAGAAGCCGTCTATTTACACCTTGACGCTAAAACACCATTACTGATAATTAGACCCGCTTTTGAGGTTTTTTCTGGCGAATTAGCTACCATTAATGGTGTACATGCAAAATACGATTATCATCATAATGCGCAAATGACCCGTTTTCCGACTCGTCGTAATAAGGGAGTGTCAGAAGTTCATTATGGTTTAGCTTTTAAGTTTGATGACCAAGATGCCGTTGAAGCATTTATAAGTCGTCTTATTGAAATCGTTAAAGGCGGGTGATAATCAGGTAATCATTAGCAAGGGAGGCTCTATGACACAGTCGTTTGATATAAGTAAGTTTAATTATTGTTCCACTGGTTTTGGTCAGCCTCTTGTGTGGTCGCATGGTTTATTAGGTTGCATGCAAAGTGAAGATGCTCTTGGAATTTATGCATGGCATCGATTTCCTAAAAAACTGACATTATTGAGATATGATGCCTGTGGCCATGGTCTTTCTGCGTCATCCACAAACAAATCAAATTATTTGTGGACTAGCCTTGCAAATGATTTACAGCAATTAACACTTAACGTACTGGGTAATCAAACGGTCATTTTAGGTGGTCAATCAATGGGCTGCGGCAGTAGTTTGTTTGCTGCATTGAATCAACCTGATAGGGTAAAAGGACTCATTTTAATGAATCCACCTACCGCTTGGGAATTAAGAACCTCACAACGCGATTACTATATCAAAGTGGCCAAAGCCGCAAAAATGCTTGGTGGAAAAGGGCTTGCCAAAATCAACGCTAAGCACATTGATAGAATGTTACCTTCGTGGCTGGTAGATGCGCACAAACATAGTGTGCTGGGTATGTTGGATGGCTTAAAAAGCATGAAACGTTCAAGTCTTGAAGCCATATTTTTAGCCGCAGCAGAAAATGATTTCCCCACCCCTCAGCAACTTGCACAGTTAAACATTCCTTGCTTAATTTTAGCCTGGGATAATGATGCAAACCATCCTTTATCCTGCGCGACCACCCTAGCTGATTTGTTACCTTTAGCTGAATTACACGAGGCAACAAATATGGCTGATGTTGACGAATGGCCAAGCCTCATCATTGATTTTTGTTTAAAATTAGCCTAAATACATGACAGAATTCACAAATATGCACTTATTTTGTGATCTAACACTTTAGTTTTGTAGCGGTTTGACCGATATAGATTAATATTGAAAGAATAAACTCTCATAAAAACAGTAGGGATACACATGAATTGGCAATGGATTGGTAATCTTAAAATTTTTCAAAAACTTGCATTGTTAGCTATTCCTCCTCTTTGTATTTCTATCATTTACGGCGGCATGTTTGTTCATAATAAGTATCAAACTCGTCAACAACTAACCCTTATCATGTCGTTAACTGAACTTGCGGTGACTAATAGCGCATTTGTCCATGAGTTACAAAAAGAACGCGGTATGAGTGCAGGATTTATTGGTTCACAGGGTAAAGCTTTTAAAGATAATTTACCGCAACAACGCCAGCTAACCAATCAACAGTTGCAGCTGTTTAACGATTTCATTGCTAATGTCGAATTACCTCAGGCATTCAACACTAAACTGAATCAAGTATCACAAGCCTTAACGCAACTCAACTCAATGAGAGATTCTGTCGATTCATTGACAGTCTCGGTGGCTGATGAAGTAAAGTATTACACCTTAATGAATACGCTTCTTTTGTCTATGGTTGATGATGCTGCGACCGAGACCCAAATTAGTGATCTAGCATTAAGATTAAAATCTTTTGCAGCCTTCTTACAAGCTAAAGAACGTGCAGGTATAGAAAGAGCCGTTTTAAGTTCAACCTTTGGACAGCAAGGGTTTAAACCAGGTGTGTATCGTAAATTTATTAACCTTGTGGCCGAACAAAACACCTATGCAGAACGATTTTTAGCATCCGCTCAGCCTGATGAAGCACAATTATATCAACGCGCATTAAGTTCATCAGCCTTTACTGATGTTGATAAGATGCGTGAAATCGGTTTTTCACAAGAGCCTGCTAACATTCAGCAACAATCGCCTGAAGAATGGTTTAAAACATCAACAGCACGCATTAATGGCTTAAAAGATATTGAAAATCAGCTTACACAAATGCTAAAACAATCTGCCCAATCTAGTTTAGATAATGCTTCCCAGCATATGTTGACATCTTTACTTGCATTAATAATCGCACTTGCATTTGTTATTTCAGTCACTATGAGTATTTCAAAATATTTGCATGTCAGCTTACGCAAAGTGCAAAAAACCATTACCCATGTTGGCGCAAATTTTGATTTAACGTCACGGATTGGGCATCAAACCTCAGATGAATTTGGCCAATTAGCATCATCTTTTAATAGCATGATGAATGAATTTGAGACCATCATTGATCAAGTGAGAAAAAATGCCATAACGCTCGTTAATGCTGTGGAAACAATGAATGGCTTTACCCACTCAATGCAAAGTGATGTTTCTCAAGGGTCCGCCGAAGCTGAGCAAGTCGCTTCTGCAATGACAGAAATGAGCGCTACGGTAACGCAAATTGCAGCCAATGCAGTGCAAGCCTCCGAGGCATCCACTCAAGCCAATTCAGAAGCTAAAGCGGGTAACAGCGACGTTAGCAAAACCAGTGATGCAATTAAAATCTTAGCCGTTGAAATTGGCGATGCTGCTGCGGCTATTCAAACATTAGATAAAGATGTACAGGATATTGTCACCTTACTGGATGTGATCAGTTCAATTGCCGAACAAACTAATTTATTGGCACTTAATGCGGCAATTGAAGCGGCTAGAGCAGGTGAGCAAGGTCGAGGATTTGCGGTTGTAGCAGATGAAGTTAGAACCTTGGCTCAACGATCGCAAAAATCGACAGAAGATATTAAATGCATGACAGATAAATTGAAATCTGGGGCATCATTAGCGGTGCAGGCAATGGAGCGAGGTCAAACCCAAGCCCAACAAAGCGTTGAAGAAGCTGTACATGCAGGTAAAGAACTGAATCTTATCGTTCAGCATGTTGGTGTTATTGACAGTATGAATGAGCAAATTGCTACCTCTACCCATGAACAATCTGCTGTAGCTGAAGAGGTTAACCGTAATGCACTTAAAATCAGTGAGATATATCAACATACTAGAGAAACCGCACAGCAAATATCTGAATTAAATGACCAATTACTCAATGATGCTAGCGCCATGACAAACATTGTCAGTAAATTTACGCTTAGTCGTTAATGTGACTAAATATCAGTACATCGTATGATGTTTTTACAATACATTTAAATACGCAATACCATGAAGCTGGATACCATTAAACATTCATTAAGCAAGATGCCGATTGATAAATAGCATTTTTACATGATAACACCGGGCAATAGCCCGGTTTTTTTGTAGGACCAAACTAAATGGATTTATGTAAAGATTACCTCACCACCAATAAAGCAACATGGAACGCTCGCACTGATATTCATGTTGCTTCAAAGTTTTACAACATTGACAATTTTTTACAGGGATCGTCATCGTTAACTGAAATCGAAACGGCTGAATTGGGTGATGTTACTGGCAAGAAGTTACTGCATTTGCAGTGTCACTTTGGACTTGATAGCCTTTCATTCGCCAGAAAAGGGGCAATAGTAACAGGTGTCGACTTATCCGATAAAGCAATAGATAAAGCCAACGAATTAGCGGCTAAAACTGAGTTAAATGCTAGATTTGTTTGTCATGACGTTTGTTCATTCGAACACACTGCCAAAGCGAACTTTGATATTGTTTTTACCTCTTTTGGTGTCATTTGCTGGCTACCTAATTTATCACTGTGGGCTCAAACGATTGCGGATAACTTAGCCTCAGGTGGCATTTTTTACATGGCTGAGTTTCATCCATTTCACGATATTATTGAAGGTTACGCTTATTTTAATCATCAGCAGCCCGATGTTGCACAAGAGGGCACCTATACAGAAAATTGTACCGGTGAAAAACATACCGTTATCACATGGGCACATCCCATCAGCGAAGTTATCAATGCCTTACTTTGTGCTGGTTTACAGCTAAAGCATTTTAATGAATTTGACTATAGTCCCTACAACTGCTTTGCCGGACTGACTCAAAACAACAACCATTCCACACCTCGCTATCAACTGCTTAACGATAATATCCCGATGCCATTAGTTTATTCATTGAGCGCTATAAAACCATAACACGACTTCTGTCTAAGCCTAATCCGCTGTTTGTTGAATGGTTTAAGTTTGCACTCGAAATTTTCTAATAAAAACTTTGCATAAAGGCTAAAACAACCTAAAATAACTGTATATATAAACAGTGGTTGTTGTTATGCGTATTATTCCTATTCATGCCAGTGCGGGGATTACCGGTTTTGAGTCGCCTGCATCTGAGTACTTACAATTATCTTTAAGCTTAGATGAGCTGCTTGTTGAGCATCCAAATGCGACATTTATTGGTATTGCTAAAGGAGATTCAATGCAAGGGTGCGGTATTTTTTATGACGATTTATTAATTGTAGATCGCTATGAAACCGCACGTCATGGCGATGTGATCGTTGCTAATTTCAATGGCGAGTTTGTCTGTAAAATTTTAGATAAAAATCGCCGAATGCTACTTTCATCGAATGAAATGTATCAACCACAGGTTATTAATGACTATGACTCATTCAATATAGAAGGTGTGGTGATCCGTTCTATTCGTTGTCATCGTCAAAGTCCATTACTAGTCAACCAATCTTAAGTGGGTAAACCATGTTTGCCTTAGTTGATGCTAATTCATTTTATTGCAGTGCAGAGCAGGTTTTTCGTCCCGATTGGCGCGGTAAACCCATCATTGTATTAAGTAACAATGATGGTTGTATTGTAGCGGCTAATCGACAAGCCAAAGAGTTAGGTGTGCCTAAATTTGCGCCTTATTTTCAAGTAAAAGATTTATGCGTTAAGCAGGGCGTTATTGTTTGCTCAAGCAACTATGAACTTTACGCTGATTTATCCATGAAAATGATGAATGTTATTGGCCGTTTTGCTCCAGATCAGCACGTGTATTCAATTGACGAAAGTTTCTTATCTTTTAAACAATCTTATCCAGCCATCAAGTGTTTACATTCCCAGGGCCAGCTTATACGCAGAGCTGTTTGGAAAGAGACTCGTTTGCCAGTTTGTATCGGTATCGGGGCCACACTAACCCTGGCTAAAGTGGCAAATCACGCGGCTAAAAAACTTCCTGGTTACCGAGGTGTTTGCGTCATAGATAACGAACAAAAGCGAGTGAATATATTGCAGTCGATGGCGGTAGGAGAGGTATGGGGCATAGGTCGACGTATAAGCAAAAAATTAGCCCTAATGAATATCAACACCGCTTTTGATTTAGCCAATATGCCAAATGGGTTAGCCCGTAAGCAATTCAGTATTGAAATTGAACGTACGGTGCGTGAGTTAAACGGTCAGGTGTGTAAAGTTTGGGATGAGGCGAGGGCAGATAAACAGCAAATCTTTTCTACTCGCAGTGTTGGTGAGCGTATTGTCGATTATGACTCTTTGCAGCAAGCGTTAAGTAAACATATAGCTATTGCTGCAGCAAAAGCGAGGCGTCAAGGCTCGTATTGTAAAACCATGATGCTGTTTGCCAATAACTCCCCTTATGATGAGCATCCCGTCAGCTTTAAAGCACTGGTTTATTTTGCTTGCCCGACTCATTGTACCGCTGAATTAACCAAAGCCATGACAGAAGCAGCGCCTAAACTGTTTAGGTTAGGTGTACGTTATTATAAAATAGGTGTCGGTTTAATTAACTTAACCAGTCAAAAACATGCACAACTGGATTTATTTAACCCTCCTAAGGCTAATCCGGCGTTAATGAATGCGCTTGATGGCATAAATCAACGCTATGGCACAGACACCTTATTTTTAGCAGCCCAAGGCATTGAACAAAAATGGGCGATGCGCCGAGAGCTGCTCACTCCGCAATACACCACAAATTGGAAAAGTTTGCCGGTAATTAAGTGCTAGCTTCAGCTAAAAATGTCCGAATTATTACCTCACAGGAATTAGATGTTCAACTGATTTACTCATCCATTAAATCGCTTTGGAACAGAAGCGACTTAGTCACCTAACCATTTTTTGGACAAAAGTGTGTTACGAGCATCCATCGTCTAATTCATTTATATCAGCCCAGTCATGGAAGAACATAGCTTCAATCTAACCAATTGCCTGCCGCTGGGATGTTCAGTATGAACGGAATGTCGCGATCACATGGATGTGAAAGAGCGACCTTATGTGCAGATAATCCAGCGAGACGCCGCAAGCACATCCATATGGGCTTAACCAAAACATCCATGTTTTGGATACTCGCTGGCTCATCTGCACCCGAAATTTTCACATCTTCGATTTAACTTCATTCGTAACAATTCCATAAGAAAAGCTTGGATGTTCGGTTTGAATTGAGGTCATCGAAAAAAGGTCGTGAGCTTGGCATGGATGCCAAGCTAGCTTTCGTTGGACCATGGACGGCCCATCGGAAGCGTTAGGGCTTTTTGACAATGGCCGAAGCCGATTACAGATGAGGTTTAAAGCTGGATCGTACCCCATCGAAAATTATGCGCTTTTCAGCATTTTTCGTCTGGGGCGCTGAGGGTTTCCAAAGGGGCGCAAGCGTTTTGCCCCTTTGGTCTGGTGTGGGCGAAGCACCACGACGTTTAGGGCCAAAGGTCATAATCCAAACTTGTTTTGGGCCATAAAATTGTTACATCAAAGAACGATAAAGATGATATTTTGTATTAGGAAAAAAATTTCAAATTAAATTTGCTTGCCCAAAATCAGTTATTCGCACCTGTAAAGCACATTGAAGTATATCAAGATAAGGAAATGACGATGAATAAAGGGAATTTAGAAAAAGTGTTTATCACATTTGGCAAAGATGTATCATCTGCAATGGCATTGTTTGCTTTCAATTGGGAACATGGTTGTATAACTCACTTAGAAGCTACCTCAACTGAATCTGCTTTAGAAGAAATAGCAATGCATACGTCCACAGATAAAGCTTACTTTATACTCGTCGATGTAAATACTGAATCATTGTCTCAGGCTCAAAGTGTAATCCTCAATACATGGGTAGGAAGCAGAGCTGAAGTGATTTGTTTCACCGGCAAGGAACCATTAACAGATTCTAACGATATCTATAATCGACTTGAGCTTAACTCACATCAAAGAGTGCAGTTATTTCCTATTGATTGTTTTGAGCCAGTAATCAGCGCATACGGTCATGTAATGACTGGCTTTTCAATTTCTTGCGTTGGCTTTGATGATATTTACAGCATTTTGCAAACAGGTACGACCGTAGCAATGCAAAAGATTACTTGTAGCAATGCAAAGGAGCTACCTTACTCACTCTATACTGGCTATGAAAAGTTAATTAGCGAAGTAAAACAAAATACTTTTGCCGTAACAGGTGTTGTGGTGGTGCTGATAGGTGACATAGGTAATCAAAACATTATGCAAGTGACAAATGCCTGTAGTGTTTTATTAAGTGCACTAACCAAAGATGTAGACTCTATCATACACACAAACTTTCAATCAGGCGCAAAAACTGAAGTTCTACTGTATGTTGTTTTAAAAGAAGTAGCTGATACTAAACCATTTCAAGAGAAGATAAAGTTACCTCAATTTTTAACAAGATAAGAAACTAAAATTGTGAGATTTTATTTATTGAATGCTTCTCACGCTAAGGCCATCACTATTGAAGTGAAATAATCCATTTTCAATGCACCACAAACCAAGATTTAAATTTCGTTATCAAAGTTCTAGCTCATCAATATGCATTTCCTTTAACGGGGTTAAAAAACAACAATGTTATATGAGTGCCCAATTTATCGTTATGTCATTTTTTGCCAATTGGTTTGAAGCTATGCGACTTGAATTAAGCAATTTATATAGCAACAAACTCAACGATCAAAAGCGAATAAAATCATCCAGTGAGTCATAACCTGACGCAGTCTTGGCGTATCTTTAATTTCATATAAAAAATGGAATAAATACCTATGTTCATCACTGAATCAAAGCTAATTCTGGTCATCGGCGTTGGCGGGTGTGGTTGCTCAACTCTGCAAACACTCAAAAAGAAACACAACTTTTCAGACATTCGATTTCTAGCCATAAATACCGATCAACGCTCATTAAGAGGCAATGTAGCAGACGACACCATTCAAATTGGTCAATCATTAACGAATAATTTAGGCGCCGGCGCTAATCCTGATGTTGGGCGTCTTGCAGCAATAGAATCGAAGGCTGAAATATCAAAGGCAATTGAACAGGCCAGCATTATTTTTATTACAGCAGGTATGGGAGGCGGTACAGGCACTGGTGCTATTTCAGAGGTTGCAAGAATAGCTCAAACTCACAACATTCCAGTGATTGCGCTAGTCACAAAACCTTTTAGTTTTGAGGGAATGAAAAAAGCTAGGTATGCAGAAGAGGGTGTTAATGCATTAAAACAATATTGCAATGCATTAGTCGTGTTACCGAACGACAGATTATCCAAAGTGCTTGGCGGTAAAGTAAGGCTTATTGATGCGTTTGAGATCAGTAACCAACTTTTAATAGATACCTTGTCAGGCTTAAGCTTCATGCTAAGTGTGACAGGACTTATCAACATTGATATCAGTGACTTTAAATCGGTCATTCACACACAAGGTTATGCTTCAGTTGGTATGGCTAAGGCCAATAATGCAAGTGATATTGAAATCGCGATTAATAGGTTATTAGACAACCCATTGGTTGAAAGTAACGACATTAGTTCTGCAAATGGCGCGATAATTAACATCGTATCACAACAAGAATTGGCATTAGATACTTATCATCTTATAGGCAATATCATCCAACAGCGTATAAGTGCAGACGCCAATCTCATTGTCGGTTTAACCATCGACCCAGCGATAAACAATGCTATTGAAGTGTTTTTATTTACAACTGGTATTCCCTTTCGGTAAAAAAAACAAATTACACTTAATAATCAGATTGTTACGCTTTAAATTTAATCGAAACCCTCAATCGCAATACGACACAAGTTGTCGCATCATTAGATATAATAACCAACAAGAAGTTAATAGGTTTTTATGGGTGGTTAATTAACAGAATCAGTCAACATTATGGAAAGCCCTATACCGATAGATTTGCTGTAAAAGGCTAAACCCTGGCACCAATTGTTCCTCCATATTTACGATAATTTTTTTACCTTATTCATTAACTGATAATCTAAGAGGCTGATATATGATCATCTTTAAATCATTTAAAAAAGAAACTGAAGCGTTATTGTCACTCCTTGATGATGAGAATAAATTTGGTATTGGTTATTCTCTGCAACCGGGCCTGACAGAGCGCGTATGGATCCAAGAATCTAATGAGTTTGATGGCATTGATAATTATCTGAGAGATGACTACAACAACCTGTGGGCCGAAGAGTACGATATAACATTATTAGTTCGTCTCGCATTAGACTGCTGGGAAAGTAAGCTTCCAAACCCAGCTAGAAATGTAAAAGCCCTCTGCAGCACTCGCTCAGGAAAATACGCCATGAAAGAAGATTCACCTTTTTATAGCTTATGGACACTATTTCTCAATAGAAATGAATCATTGATGGATTTAATCTCAAAAAGCAGCGATCCCGCTTTGCAACCGAGTGTCTTACTTGAACATGCCGAATTATTACTTGATGCGCATTATCTGACGATGCAAAGGTTAAATCGTCGCTATGGCGGCGATCCCCGCTGTTGTAATGAACATAAATGGTTTAAATCAAAATTACCCTTGCCTGCAATAAAGGGGAAATCAAAACCAAGGGAGCCTAATAAAGCCTTCAATCGGGGTTTTGTGTCTATAATGCTGGCGGCAAAAATAGTCATGCATTTTCATCCCCAAAGTAGCTTACTGCAAGCTTTAGCCCTTGCGCCAGAACATTATGCAGTTGGAGAATGGGGCTATGAATACTGGTTTCGCAGAACCTTGCAAAAACACTGTGCCATACAGCAAGGTTGGTTATTTCTATTGATGAACTTGCCAAGGTTCGCACCAGAGGAATTAATGTATTTAATGAGTCGAATCCCCGTTAGTGCCAATGAATGTGATGCACTAATCGACGTATTTGATGAATATTATGATGAAGATACTCAAGAAAGAGCAAAACATTGGTACCGTGATAAATCAGAATATATGGATTACTTCGAGAAATATTTTCAGGTAGGTTATCTGCTTAATCACTAAGTCTTTGTTGTTTCATGGTTCATCATTAAATTAAAGGTCTACTATGTCTAAGAATAAAAATGCGAATACGCTGCTAAGACAACAAACATTGCTTAAATATATACCTGCGAATGAAGGAATAAAAAGCGCTGACCTACTCAACAAACTTAAAAGTGAAGGATTTGAGGTAACTCAACGCACATTGCAGAGAGATCTCGAAGTGCTGTCGCAGTACTTTCCAATTTATTCTGAAACCGACACAAAACCCTATCTATGGCGTTGGTGTGGTCTTGGTATCAATCGAACACATATAGACAGCATCAGTGTAACGGATGCATTGTCATTAATGTTGGTAGAAAAGTCATTACAACAACTATTGCCTCCAGCGATGCAACGTCATTTACAACATAATTTTGAGCATTCACGACAGCTATTAAACACCTTAAAAGATGATGATAATGCCCAATGGTTTGAAAAAGTTGCCAGCGTAATGCCAGATATTGGTTTTAAACCACCATCAATCAATAGTGATTTGTTAACACAAATACAAGGTGCATTATTAAAAGACCAAACCATTGAGGTGAGTTATCTCAAAACAAAAAACACAACAGCAACTGAATATTTGTTGATGCCACTGGCCTTAGTACAACGAGGGCACGTGCTTTATGTCATTGCACAAGATATCACTAAGGGCGCAACTACCGCACAAATCAAACGGTTTGCCATGCACCGTTTTCAAACGGTAACCCTTACTTATGAGCAGGGGAACCGTCCACCTAATTTTAATCTACAACAATATTTACAAGATGGTGCAATGCAATTTGGCAATGGTGACAAACTCTCACTCAAAGCAAAAGTCACTGAAGAACTGGCCTTTTACTTAATTGAAAGCCCAATGTCAGATGATATGAAGATTATCCAATCAGAGAATGGAACATATCAACTCAGTGCCACAGTCAATAATGGTTGGCAATTAAACTGGTGGCTAAGAGGCCAAGCGGCAAACATTGAGGTAATAGAGCCACAAGAGCTAAGGACTAGAATGCGCGATAATTTACGTAAAACGCTGGCGATCTATGATGATTTAATATCGTGATAAATTATGAAGCAAAAAACAAAATTTTTAACTTTTGTTTTACGACAACAAAATAATTGACCATTTGTTACTAATAATAGAAAGTAGCAATTGGTATCAGAATAACGACAACCATAATAATTTAAAAGGGATTTTTATTCGTAGAATTAATGTTTTACCTCAGATTCAGTTGGCAGAAAGTGGCGTGTTTGTAGGAAGCGAAGATAATTTAATTGCTTTACGTCAGGGTGATGTAGATGGTGCATGTGGTCCTTATAGCTTGCTTATGGCTTTAATTACGCAGGAAGTGTTAAGTAGAGAGGAAGTCACAGACCTGAGCCAACAGGACGGTCGAACCCGGTTGGGTAAGTTTTGGAATAACCTTATAGTGTTTAACACTATGGTTCGTGAAGGTACATTTAATCATGATCTTAGTTGGTTGGTTGAAACCTTTAAAAACCATCCCAACAGTAAAGTTACCGCGAAAGATCTTGAGTCATCAAGTACAAGAAACAAAGCCAGCGAAATTGCAGAGTCAATTGATAATGGTGATCCTGTCATTGTAGGTCTAGATTGGCAAGGTGGAGGAGCACATTGGGCCCTCGCTATCGGCTATGAAACTTTTAATGACCAAGTAACTAAAATAATGCTTATAGATCCAGGTTTTCCAGCACCTAACATAACTTATTGGAATGCTGTTTTATCAGTAGCAAAAGATGATGGCGAGCTTCAAGTGGCGGGTAAATTATCATGTTTACATTGGGCACAAGGGGCATCCATACCAAAAAAATGTAAATTGTCCGAATGCTTACAAATCACAGTAAATTAACGTGAACGAAAATAAACACTTAGTTGCGGCTTAGTGCTTGGTGTTTAATGACTTTTTAATAGCATTAAATTGAATAAGGATGTTACATGAGAACAATATTTTGGCGCTTTGCTTATGATGAAACACAACTACAGTAAATTTTATCTGAAAGTAAGCTCATTTTTCCTAATTTAGCTGAATGGCCACTGTCGAAAAACTCTGAAGATAAGGTACTATTAGACATCAAAGTGGGACATTATATTTTATTAGCCAATTTTAATTTAAATACCAATATAGGCGCAGTTCGAGGTGTCGGCAAAATCATTTCGAAAGTCGATACCGAGTTTGTAGTTGAGTGGCGTAAACCGATTCCATTTTGGAACCTATCTCCGAATGTACAGGGCGGTATCCAACAGTGGCGAAATGAAGGTGTATTCTGCTTTGATGCTCCTCCAGTAAAACATTACAAATTGGCACCGTTAACTGAAAAGTTATTTAAAAAATAATACCGAACTCAAACCTTCTACTTGGTTAATCTAACTCACATTTCCCACTGAAATACGGCGGTTTTTTCTGGTTTACTAAGCACTTGAGTGATATCTTACAAATCAACAATTTTGTATTTTTGTATCGTTAAAGATTGAGGTTTGCATGGAGCTAAATATCGAGCAGGAATTGCTTAATAAAGCATCACAATTGTTTAGTAAGCTAGGGCTGACAACTGAGCAAGCCATCCGAATTTTTCTTACAAAATCAATTTCATCTAATGGCTTGCCTTTCCCCATCATTCTTGATGAACAAGACGTGTCTGCCAAATCCAGTATTACCAACAGCCAAATTACAGACACCTTGTTAACTTTGGTTGAACAAGGTTTACCTGAGTCAGAATTACTCAGTTTACAAAATCCAGACTACTGCAAAGAAGTGTTCGCCTTATCCTTTGCTGTACTCAAACAAGCTAAAACAAATCAGCAAGCCGATATCAAAACAGCAGCGCAAGATGCCAAAGGCCATAATCGCTACTCCACTAAAAAAGTCGCTCGCCACAAAGGGCAGTATTACGTTATTTGTACCCAGTGGACCGACAGGCACCGAGCGCTATTTACCCATTGGCATAAGCACATTCAACGCAACACATCATCTGTTAGCCGTTAAACAAATTTATTGATAGGAAAGCCTCATGGCCATTAAAAAGAACGAACTGTATTCATCATTATGGGCAAGCTGTGACGAATTACGTGGCGGTATGGATGCCAGTCAGTATAAAGATTACGTGCTGACCATGTTGTTCATGAAATACGTTTCAGACAAGTTCAAAGGCGACCCCTATGGCATGATTGTGGTGCCAAAAGGTGCCACGTTCGATGACATGATAGCGGCGAAAAATGATAAAGAAATTGGCGACAAGATTAACAAAATCATTGCCGCACTTGCCGAAGAAAACGATCTTAAAGGCATTATTGACGTTGCCGACTTTAACGATGAAGACAAGCTTGGCAAAGGCAAAGAGATGGTTGACCGTCTCACTAAACTGGTAGGGATTTTCCAAGGCTTAGATTTGTCTGGCAATCGCGCCGAAGGGGACGACTTACTCGGCGATGCCTATGAATACTTAATGCGTCACTTTGCCACCGAGTCGGGTAAATCAAAAGGGCAGTTTTATACCCCCTCTGAAGTCTCGCAAATTCTGGCTAAAGTGGTCGGCATTACTAAAGACACTTCACAAGACACCACTGTTTACGACCCTACTTGTGGTTCTGGCTCCTTGCTATTAAAAGCCAGCCATGAAGCGCCGCGTGGTTTATCTATTTTTGGTCAAGAAATGGATAACGCCACCAGTGCACTGGCTCGCATGAACATGATTTTACATAACAATGAAACGGCTAAAATTGTTAAAGGCAATACCTTATCATCACCAGAATGGAAAGACGCTGCCGATAAACTCAAAACCTTCGACTTCGCCGTGGCTAACCCGCCATTTTCTAATAAAAACTGGACCAGCGGCTTAAACCCACAAAGCGATCTCTATGGTCGCTTTACCTGGGGTATACCACCTGAAAAAAACGGCGATTACACCTTTTTGCTGCACATTATCACCAGTTTAAAGAGCACAGGTAAAGGCGCGGTCATTTTGCCTCACGGAGTGTTATTCCGTGGCAATGCCGAAGCCAATATCCGTGAAAACCTCATTAAACAAGGTTACATAAAGGGCATTATAGGCTTGCCTGCTAACCTGTTTTACGGCACTGGCATTCCTGCCTGTATTATCGTCATCGATAAAGAGCATGCTCAAAAAGCAGTATTGTCAAATGAGTCAACAATAAACAGTAATTCAGACATCGCCATAGCAGGCCGTTCAATCTTTATGATTGATGCAAGTAAGGGCTTTATTAAAGATGGCAACAAAAACCGCCTACGCAGCCAAGACATTCATAAAGTTGTCGATGTGTTTAATAAAGGCCTAGAACTCGAACGCTTTAGCCGTTTAGTCACTATTGATGAAATTGCTAAAAATGATTACAACCTCAACATACCGCGCTATATCGACTCATCTGAACCCGAAGACTTGCACGATTTAAGCGCCCACTTGCAAGGCGGCATTCCCAATCGCGATATCGATGCCCTTGAACATTTTTGGCAAGTATTCCCCAGTATTCGCGCCACGCTATTCAAGCCTGCCCCTGAACCTAAACGCAGCGGCTACAGCCACTGCATGATTGAGGCGAGCAAGGTTAAAGCCAGCATTCTTGCCCATCAAGAGTTTAAAGACTTTGCCGCGCGCAGTTTATTGCCCTTTAAAGCCTGGGTAAAGCAGGCCGCGCTAACTGAAATCAGCCTAGGCGATAGCCCTAAAGAGCTTATTCACGACATTTCAGAAAACCTGTTAACCGCCTACGCCAACAGTGAATTACTCAGTAAGTACGACATTTACCAGATTTTAATGGATTACTGGAGCGACACACTGCAAGACGATGTCTACGTGCTTATTCAAGACGGTTGGCAAGCAGGGAACACCTTACGTGAATTAGTGGTCACCAAAGGCGATAAGTCAGCTAACAGTAAAGAAACCCCAGACTTAATCGTCAATAAGAAGAAGTATAAGGCCGAGCTTATTCCACCGAGTTTAATCGTGGCGCGCTACTTTGTCGCTGAGCAAGCCAAAGTGGATGCACTGCAAGCCAAACAAGATGAAGCCGCCCAAACGCTTGAAGCTTACCTTGAAGAAAATGCCTCTTCTGGAACAGGGAGCGAAGATGGGCTATTAGCTGATGCTATGAACGACAAAGACAAAATCACCAAAGCCAGTGTCGCCGCTCGCCTTAAAGTGGCAACCGACTCCGAAGAATTAACAGCCCTTCGACATGCCACTAAATTGTTTACCTCTGACGGTAACGCTAAAAAAGCGGTGAAAGAAGCACAAGAAGCTTTGGATGTAGCAGTATTTAACCAATATCCGAAGCTCAGCATTGAAGATATCAAAACCCTGATTGTCGATGACAAATGGCTAGCCACATTACAAGCCAATATCATTGCAGAGATTGAGCGTGTCACCCAACAAATGGCTAACCGCGTTAAACAACTGGAAGAACGCTATAGCACGCCACTGCCAACCCTCTCTAAATCAGTCGATGATCTTAGTTATAAAGTCGCAGGCCACTTAAAAGCAATGGGCATGGAGTGGTCACTATGAGCGCATTAGAGCAAGTGGTTTCAGAAGGATATAAACAGACTGAGGTTGGCGTTATTCCCAAAAACTGGGAGTCTCTAAACTTAGGAGATTTAGCTGAGGTCAGAATGTGCAAACGAATACTGGCTTGGCAGACTAGTAAATCTGGACCAATTCCATTTTTTAAAATTGGAACGTTTGGAGGAAAACCTGATGCATTTATTCCCAGTGATTTATATAACGATTTCAAAAAGAAGTTCTCATTTCCAGAAAAGGGAGATGTTTTAATTTCGGCTGCTGGAACACTAGGGAAAACTGTTGTTTACGATGGTGAAGATGCTTACTTTCAAGATTCGAATATTGTTTGGCTTGAAATAGACAAAACAAAAATACTCAATGAGTATTTGTTTCACTATTACAAGGTCATCAAGTGGGCATCTACAGAAGGCAGCACCATTTCTAGACTATACAATGGGATAATAAAAGCTTCACCTATTGCACTTCCCCCGTTAAAAGAACAAACCGCCATTGCCAATGCCTTATCCGATGTTGATGCACTTTTATCGGAATTGGAAAACATTATCGCCAAAAAACAAGCGATTAAAACTGCCACCATGCAGCAACTGCTGACAGGAAAAACCCGTTTACCGCAGTTTGCCTTTCATTCTGATATTCACAGTACAGAAGACGCTGTCGAAGGTAAGCGCAATAATACTACAACAACGATCGTTAACGCTGACCCCAGCGACGACGGCTCGCTAGCTTCTCAAGAGCGCAGAGGTATGGATAGCCGACGTAAAGGCACCAAAACCAGCGAACTAGGCGAAATTCCAGAAGATTGGGATATTAAGCAATTAAAAAGTATTCTAAGTTTGAAAAATGGATACGCTTTTAAAGGTGGAAATTTTTCAGATAAAGGGCCAATTGTACTAACACCCGGAAATTTCAAATTAAACGGTGGCCTTTACTTCGAAAAGCGAAATACAAAAAGGTATAAGGGTAACTACCCAAAAGGTTTCGAATTTGAGAATGGTGATTTAGTCATTGTAATGACTGATTTAACACCAGATTGCAACTTACTAGGTAAGCCAGCATTTGTAGAGAATGAAGATCAAGTTCTTCACAATCAGCGAATTGCAAAAGTTTCGCTGCAAAGTCATATTTGGGATAGAAAATTTTTATATTACTCACTTCTATCGCCAACCTATCTTTCAGTAATTAAAAATGGAGCTACTGGATCTACGGTAAGACATACATCACCAACAACTATTTTAAATGCTTGGGTAATAGAACCACCAAAAGAAGAACAAATCGCCATCGCCACTATTATCTCGGATATGGACAACGAAATCCAAACCCTTGAACAGCGTCTAAGCAAAACCCGCCAAATTAAACAAGGCATGATGCAAGAACTGCTCACGGGTAAAACCCGCTTGCCGTTTGACAAAGACACAATATCTGAGGTCAGTGTGTAATGAGTAAAAAGGAATTAGTACCACAGGATGTGACGGTAAAACTAGTGAGCTTTAGCAAATTAGCTAACGAAAAAAGTCCATTAGCGTTAGACAGTTATCAGCGCGCTTATGTTTGGGGGGAAGATAAAATCATTCAACTATTAAATGATTTTTCTGAATTCATCCAAACAAATAATGGCGCTAAACAATATTACATGGGCACTTTGCTGCTGCACCAGAAAGTTGGTGTTAAGCAAAACAAGCATTTCGTTATTGATGGCCAACAGCGCTTAACAAGCTTGTCGGTTTTGTATTGGTTGTTACACGGTAAGTTGCCAGCCCATATACAGTTTGAATTTCGCTCGTCTCGATCTTTGATCAATATCCAGCAAGCAAAATTCACTATGCAAGCATGGTTCAAAGAACAGAAAATTGATAAGGAAGAATTTACTAAGGTGTTTAGGCAATTACGCTTCACTGTCATTGCTGTGCAGCGAGAAGACTTAGCCTTTACCTTTTTTGATACTCAGAATAATCGTGGTGTGCCGCTCGGCAGCACAGATTTACTCAAAGCCTTCCATTTACGTGCTATTCAAGATGGTAATCTTAAATTGGTCGAGCAACTGCAAAGCCATTGTGCGAGGCGTTGGGAGCAAGTTCAACTACAAGGCGAATTAGGCAAAACTAGCCAGCACAATGATTTTGCTCCTGAGTTATTTCATTATTATTTGTGGCGAGGCCGTAATTGGACTGGTAATCAAGTAGTAGAGCTAGAAAGTAAAGACGAAATGCTTAAACATTTTGGTGAGCACAGTAAAAAAGCCATGATTGGCGAGGTGGAGTTGTACTGTGCAGGTACAAACCAATGGGGGAAAAGCCTTACATTAACAACTACCAATGACTATTCGTTAACGCCGGCAAAACAACATATTGGCCAACAAGCGGCTTATTTACCTTTTGCTTTGCGCCAACCCATAAGCCAAGGTGTAGGTTTTTTTCTCTATGCTGAAAAATATGCCTCAATGCTCAATGTGTTGTTTCATCAGCCATCTGATAGCCCTGAAGTGTTGGCGCTACAAGGTTTTTATAATGACGTTGTTTCAACCTTATCAGCTTATTTACAGAGTCTATTCCGCTTAGCGGTTTTGACATATTTCGACAGGTTAGGCAGCGAGGGATTGCTACGATTTGCTATTTGGTTAGATCACCGTTTGGGTGCAATTCGATTAACACAGGCCGACATCCGCCGTGAAACGCCACTTAAATTTTTACGGGATGCAAAACAGAATTTGATCGATGTGCTTGCACATGCCTACGATATCGATGATGTGATCCGCTTTTTACGCCAAGAAGATGTAAGCAATGCGTATGCAACTAATGATGGATGGAAAAAACAGATTAAGCGTAACCGTTTAGTCCAAGAGCGTTACGCTTGTGCCGTTGCAGGATATTTTAATCTTGCTGATTTGCGAAATAAGACTAACCAACATGTGGAAAGCACGATTACAAATAAACTAAATCAAGTGAGTGCTGAAAAACTCGGTGTCCTGCAGGGAGCTCGTCATGTCTAAATTTGAGTCTCATTTAATTACTTTGGAAGACGTGATTAAAAAACAGTATTTTTTTAATATTCCCATTTATCAGCGACTGTACGTCTGGGGAAAAGAGCAAATACATAGCTTGTTGGATGATATCGTTACTGCCCAGCAAGAAGATAAAAATGAGTTTTATCTGGGTGGCACCTTAGTCATTGAGAGGACGTTACATGATACGACTGACACAAGTAAACTCTATGACCTCATTGACGGACAGCAACGTTTTACCACCTTATGGTTGATAAGCGTGGTACTGGGTGAACATCTTACGGAATATCGACAAGTGCAAACTGAGCAAGGTGTTCGTCCGCGGATAAACTTTGCCATTCGCCCTCAAGTCACTGAATTTTTTGAAAAGTTGTGTCGTGAAGAAAAAGCAACCTTACCGCAAGCTAAGCAGTTAGAAGATGCGCTTCAATATATCAAGTCTTATTTTGACAATGCTGAAGTCAAGGTAGATAAAGTTACTTTAACTGATTTTATTCGCACGAAAGTTCAGATGATCTTAACAAAAGTACCTAAAGAGACGGATTTAAATAAATTATTTGAAGTGATTAATAATCGTGGTGTGCAGTTACAGCATCATGAAATTCTAAAAGCTAAGTTACTTGAAAGCATAGACTCAAAAGAACGCGAAGCTTATGCACAGTTGTGGGATGCCTGCTCAGACATGAACGGTTACGTTGAACGCCATCTACGCGCAGCGACTCAAGTTAATACCCTTGCTTTATACGAAAGTAAAATAGAGTCTGACGTTTATCAACGCGAACAACTCAGTAAGGCCAAGTATGTTATTAAGAGTTTGAAGCAAAACAAGCAGCATATTCAAACCAAGCCGATGAGTTTGGCTGCGATTTTAAAGAATAAAAATAGTTTCACCTCGAATGACTCTGAACCAGAAGAAGACGTTGAGGATGGTTTACCCGACAGGGTGTCAAGCATCATTACTTTTTCAATGCTTTTACAACATACATTGCGGATATATTTACAGCAAAGTGGCAAGTTCGAACATAAAGACATCAACAAAGTTTCTGATAAAGATTTACTGCAAATATTCAAATTACATTGGCTTAAATTTCAACCTAGCAGCGAGCAAGTTAAGCAATTTATCGAACTGGTTTGGGAAGTACGCTATCAATTTGATAAGCACATCATAAAATGGGTCCTAGTTGAAGAGGACAAACAACATGCTATTCGTAGAATTTACGTCAATCGGAATACAAAGAAAAAAACCGAATATTTACAACGTTATTCCACAGATGCCGAGCCGGATTTTGCACTTTTACAGAGTATGCTGTATCACTCACAGCAAATGACAACTCAATATTGGTTAACACCATTACTTAATTTTTTGTTAAAAAACAATGAGAAAAATGCAATTTACTATTTGCAGCATCTTGATAATCATTTACTGTGTAGTGAAGCTGATGCTCCTTTGATTGAACGTACTCATCGTTATTTGGTAAATTGCTGGCATAAAGAGAAAGTGTTAAACGCGGCTAAAAGCCTTAACCAACACTACGATAATGGAACTCAATATCCGCATTATTGGTTTTACAAACTTGAATACGTCCAGTATCTCAAATTGAAAGCTAAAAAAAGTAATCTTGTCGATAATTTTAGAATGACAGCTAAAAACTCGGTTGAGCATGTCACGCCGCAAAATCCAAGAATTCCGCAAGATGCAATACCAACGGATTTACTTCACACTTTTGGGAACTTAGCCTTGGTTACTGGGAGTATTAATTCTGAAATGACCGATGATGGTTTTACTATCAAAAAAGCTAAATTCGAAGAAAGACACAAAGGCAAAGGTGTGTCGCTTAAGCTTGAAGATATATATTCAAATAAACAGTGGAAAAAAGATGAAATTAAGCACCATCATCAAAAAATGATTAGCGACTTTAATACTTATATTAAAACGGTGAATGACAAAACAACGGAGTTGTTGAATGAGTAATGTCGGCCAAAAGGAACGTGCCACCCAAAACCGTGTGGTTGATTTTTTTCAACACCAATTGGGTTATCGCTATTTAGGCGATTGGAAGGACAGACAAGATAATCGCAATGTCGAAAGCCATATTTTAGCTAATTGGCTTCAAGACAGAGGCGTATCTGAACCCCTGATTAAGCGTGCATTACGTAAGTTAGATATTGCCACGGCGTTGGGTGAAGGTAAAAAACTGTTTGATGCCAACAAAGAGGTGTATCGGTTACTGCGTTATGGGGTTAAAGAGAAAGAGGGCGCTGGTGAGCAAAATCAAACCATATGGTTAATTGATTGGCAGAATCCTGAGGCTAATGATTTTGCTATTGCCGAAGAAGTGACGGTAAAAGGCGAGCTAAAGAAGCGCCCCGATCTTGTCATTTACGTTAATGGCATTGCTCTTGGGGTGATTGAATTAAAGCGCTCGTCTGTGTCAGTGAGTGAAGGTATTCGCCAAAATCTGGATAATCAGAAAAAGGCGTTTATTCGCAATTTTTTTACCACTATGCAGTTGGTGATGGCGGGTAATGATACCCAAGGCTTACGTTACGGCACCATAGAGACCACTGAGAAATATTATTTAGAATGGAAAGAATCACCAGGCGTGTGTTCGCTTCCTCGCGATCATATAGAAACCAAAACCATTCTCGATTCTCATTTAGCACAACTGTGCGACAAGCAACGTATTCTTGAGTTGTTCCATGATTTTATCGTGTTTGATGCTGGGGTTAAAAAGACCTGCCGCCACAATCAATTCTTTGGCATTCAAGCGGCTAAAAAGCATGTTGTTTCGCTGACAAACAATAAACAAGGCGGAATTATTTGGCACACTCAAGGTTCTGGCAAAAGCCTAACCATGGTGTGGCTAGCCAAGTGGATACGTGAAAACGTAAAAGATTCAAGGGTATTGATTGTTACTGACCGCACAGAGTTGGATGAACAAATCGAAAAAGTATTTTCTGGTGTTGATGAAGAAATCTATCGGACTAAAAGTGGTCAAGACTTGGTACTCACACTCAATAAACCTAACCCTTGGCTATTATGCTCTTTGGTTCATAAGTTTGGCCGAAACGGTGAGCTTATTGACGATGAAAATGATGATTCTGCAGCAACAGACTTTATCGATGCGATAACAGAAGGTGTATCAGGGGATTTTAGTGCCAAAGGTAATTTGTTTGTGTTTGTTGATGAATGTCATCGAACTCAGTCTGGCAAGTTGCATACCGCGATGAAAGCGATTCTTCCACAGGCCATGTTTATCGGTTTTACCGGTACGCCACTGATGAAAAAAGATAAGAAGAAATCTTTAGAAGTGTTTGGCCCTTATATTCATACCTACAAATTTAATGAAGCGGTAAGTGACGGTGTGGTTTTGGATTTACGCTACGAAGCGAGGGACATAGACCAGCATTTAACCTCACCTAAAAAAGTAGACCAATGGTTTGAAGCTAAAACAAAAGGCATTTCAAACCTGGCTAGAATGCAGCTTAAGCAAAAGTGGGGCACCATGCAAAAGGTGCTGTCGAGTAAGTCACGTCTTGAGCAAATTGTTAGCGATATCTTAATGGATATGGAGATCAAACCCGCCTTACTCTCTGGCAAAGGTAATGCCATGTTGGTTTGCGCTAGTGTTCATCAGGCTTGTGTGGTGTACGACCTGTTTAGCAAGACGGACTTAGCGGGTAAATGTGCCATTGTGACCAGCTACTTGCCAAGTGCGAACACCATAAAAGGTGAAGAGTCTGGTGAGGGGCGGACTGAAAAGATCTTTAAATATGATACTTATCGCAAGATGCTAGCCGATTACTTTGAGCAAAGTGAAGATGAAGCAGCTAAACGTGTCGATGAGTTTGAAATATCTGTAAAGCAGCGCTTTATTAAAGAACCTGGGCAAATGCGCTTATTGATTGTTGTCGATAAATTGCTAACGGGTTTCGATGCGCCATCAGCGACTTATCTTTACATCGATAAAAATATGGCTGATCACAATTTGTTTCAGGCTATTTGTCGAGTTAACCGACTAGACGGTGAAGATAAAGAGTATGGTTATATAATCGATTATAAAGACTTATTCCGCTCACTCGATAAAGCAATCAAAGACTATACCGCAGAAGCATTTGATGGATACGACGAAGCCGATGTAGCGGGGCTGTTGAAAGACCGTTTAGTACAAGCCAGTGAAGACTTAGATACTGCATTAGAAACCGTGCGAGCATTATGTGAGCCCGTAAAAGCGCCACGTAATACTAGAGACTTTATCCATTACTTTTGTGGTGAATCCGGCGTTGAACCAACGGATGTAGACGAGCGAAGCGAAAAAGAGGCGCTGCGTTTAACCCTATATCAAGCGGTGGCCAAGTTATTAAGGGCTTATACAAACCTTGCTAATGAAATGGAACAAGCAGGGTATTCGGCAGTGAATGCCGAGAAGATTAAACAAGAAGTCATTTACTATGAGAAAGTGCGCGACGAAGTAAAACTGGCCAGTGGTGATTTACTTGAAATGAAGCGGTTTGAGCCTGCAATGCGTCAGCTATTAGACATGTACATCCGAGCGGATGACAGCGAACTGTTGATGGATTTTGAAGAGCTAGGCCTCATTGATTTGGTTGTGAACAATAATGGTGCCGGGCTGGGCGCTTTACCTGAAGACTTGCGTAATGATGGTGAAGCAATGGCTGAAGCTATTGAGAATAACGTGCGTAAAACCATTGTTGATGAAAACCCGGTCAACCCTAAATATTTTGAACAAATGTCAGCATTGCTTGATGAAATTATTAAGCAGCGTCGTGAAAAAGCCCTTAATTATCAAGAGTACTTAGAGCAAATTCGTGAATTAGCCAAAAAAGTGGTTAACCCAAGTGATAACAGAAGTTCAACGTATCCAAGCACCGTTGATTCGGCTGCGAAACAGGCGCTTTATGATAATTTTGGCAATGATGAAACGCTTACTACCAAAATAGATACCGCTGTGCGTGAGACAAAAAAAGCAGAATGGTTAGGAGATAGATTTAAAGAACGAGAAATAGCTAATGCGGTTAGGCAAGAAACAGCTGGTTATGATGTAGATATAGAAACGTTAATGGCACTTATTAAGGCACAAAAGGAATATTATTAATGTCGTCTAGTGAGGTCATTCAGATTGGTGGCATTGAAGTGCAAGTCAATCGTAAACCAATTAAAAATTTACATTTAAGCGTATTGCCACCCAATGGACGGGTAAGAATGTCTGTGCCTATGGGGGCCAGTGAACAAGCCGTTCGTCTTGCGGTGATTACTAAATTGGCGTGGATTAAGAAGCAACAAGCTGATTTTGAGGCGCAGCCCCGACAATCTATTCGCGAAATGGTCAGTGGCGAAAGCCATTATCTATGGGGCAAACAACACCGCCTAGATATAGTGAAAACCTCTGGTAAACATAAAGTATCTATTAAAGGTAATAGCATCATTGAGTTACAAGTAGCTGATAATACAACAGCAGCTAACCGGTTGAAGTTATTGAATGGTTTATATCGTCAGCAAGTGCAAAAGACTATTAGCAAGTTGCTACCTTATTGGCAACAAAGACTGAATGTTGAATCGACTTCTGTCGGCATTAGGAAAATGAAAACCAAATGGGGCAGCTGCAATATTGAAGCTAAAAGCCTATGGATTAATTTGGAGTTAGCTAAAAAACCAGTGGAATGCATCGAGTTTATTCTGGTCCATGAGTTAGTGCATTTAATTGAGCGTCATCATAATGAACGCTTCAAAGGGATTATGGATAAGCATCTTCCTAATTGGAGAGAAAGACGAAACTTATTAAACAGCTTGCCATTGGCATATGAAGATTGGAGTTACTAGACCTAGGCCTTATAAAGTAGGTCTAACGTTAAAAAAACATACCACAGGATTTAAAAAAGTAAGGTGGTATAAACTGACAACAAAAAGCGCTCTGAATAGAATATTGCACCAAAGTTGTGCACTGAAATCGTTTATTTAAATTTAACTATCTGATTATAAATACTAAAACTCCAGATCCACGAAGTAAGACAAAACTCATTTGGTATGAGAAACCAAGATGTAGGGACGTTATAGTAATACGCAAATACCCTATTTAACATAATATACATTGTGCGCAGTTATGTATGGGTGTGGTGATGGGGGCTATTTATGCCTAAATGGCGTTCCTTCTGTGAATAAACTTAAATGGCCGTTCCAGTACTCACATGCAATGAACAACGACGCGTATTGGTCGAACCATGACGGCTTATGGCAATCATCACACTGTAGTTCAGGTTTATCTTGGCGCGAGACCATGGTTACACCACCGGATATGTAATGATCTGTTTAGGTGCACGATTAAACGCTTTCATCATGTGCACTGCATTATTGTCCATGGTTAATCCTCTTATTTGGTAGTTATCGCGTCGCTGCTTGTTTGCTTGGGTAATTTGCTGAGTGTTTGCCCGAAGCGTTTAAGCTCAAGGCTGCCAAAGTTGTTAACGATAAAGTTAGCGCTATCCAATGTGTATTCACCCGCTAAATAAACCTCAGCTGGACTGGCGACTTGTAAGGTTAATTGCACTGGAAATTTACCGCCTAGATAAGTGTATGCGGTTTGTTGGTAAAATGTCCGCGCGGCTTTCCATATTTAAATACGATGAACCCCAGCTTTACTGAACATCTTCTTGATAGACTTTAATTGGGAAAAGTGATTAATAATGCTGATACTATATTGAAACGAATGAGAATATCAGCAATCTAATTGATTGAGACATTGCATTGCAATCCGTCAGAAATTAACTTCAACAGTTAATGAACACACTGCGTACCGCGTTTAATTAAAAGCATTTTCTATTATTAGTCGCTGATATTTAATTAAAGATGATTAAATATTTCACTAATATACTGGTGATAAGGTGGCCTGACTCTGTTGATGCTCATCCTGATGACATGCAACTTGTTTACAATAAATTCGCTTTTGACAACACCATAAACATAACTGCCAGATAATTTTTTTACTCGACTTATCAAGACATTGAATATCTGCCGCACACAGATGCCCCTCGTTAATCAATTGAGCAATTTTCGTCTCACTCAAACCAATATTCACTGTATTCATGCCATTTCCCCCTAAAAAAACATTTGAATCATTATACTCAGATGATAATGATTATCAAATGCATTTGAGAGATATTAAATATTTATGTGATCACTGCACATTTCATTCTACGTATTAATAAGTGGTCTACACTTAAACCAGAATATGTTCATACATCGTCTTGTAGAGAGGTGAAAATGCTTTTTGAAATCTCGAAGAAAAAGCCTTTATTTTCAGCAAACAAAAGCAATGAGCAATCACTAGACTTACCGGCATGGAAGATATTGATTGTTGACGACGAACCTGACATACACTCTGTCACTAAGTTAGCTTTATCTCGCTTTAAGTTAGATGGTCGATCATTGGCATTCTCAAATGCTTACAGCGGATTGCAGGCCAAAGAATTATTAGAGACAGAAAAAGATATTGCCATTGCCTTTATAGACGTTGTAATGGAAAGCGATCACGCTGGATTAGAATTAATAAAATGGATCCGCGATGATCTCAAAAACCGAACCATGCGAATCATTTTGCGTACCGGACAACCAGGGCAAGCCCCTGAAGAAGATGTGATTGTTAATTATGATATCAATGATTACAAGGCAAAAGCTGAACTCGATTCACGTAAATTAATGACCAGTGTGTACTCTGCCCTTCGCTCTTATCGTGACATAATGGAAATAGAACAAGCCAGAATTGCACAAGCTCAACATCGCCATGGCTTAGAAAGAGTCTTAGAAGCCACTTCAGGCTTATTTGAACTTCGTACTCTACATCGATTTGCAGATGGATTATTGAATCAAGTTGCTTCACTTTTAAACCTCAGAAATGAAACTCTCCTCTTAACTTGCAATGCTATTGATGCGATGAGTGGCCATGTTGATAACAAAGACATTGAAATTTTAGCCGGCACTGGAAGATATCAAGATTGTGATGGAAAGGCATTACCTCAAGAAATTATGTCTTTATTGAATCGCGCATTAGATGAGAAACGCTGCCTTTATGAAAACAATTGCTTTATTGGCTATTTCCCGACTCAATCCAGTAAATGGATAAACATTTTGTACATGGACGGTCTAGATAAGATAAGTGATTTAGACAAAAAACTCGTCGATATATTTGCGATAAATGTTGGTGTAGCGTTTGAAAATCTTTTACTAAACCAAGAAGTAGAAGATACACAATCGGAATTAATTTTACGCTTGGGAGATGTGGTTGAAAGTCGGTCAAAAGAAGCCGCGCATCATGTTAAAAGAATGGCTGAATACTGCTATGAGCTTGCCTTGCTTGCTGGCTTGTCTGAAAGGGATGCAGATTTGATCAAACGCGCTTCACCTATGCATGATGTTGGTAAAATTGCGACACCTGACTCTGTCTTACTTAAGCCAAGTAAATTAGACGATGAAGAGTGGGATATCATGAAGCAGCACCCTATTATAGGGCATCAAATAATGGCCAACTCTGAGCGGCCTATTCTAAAAGCGGCTTCAATTATCTCACTTCAACACCATGAAAAGTTTGATGGAAGTGGTTATCCGTATGGCTTATCAGGTAAAGATATTCACATTTTCGCAAGAATTGTGGCTATAGCAGATGTGTTTGATGCATTAGTACATAAACGTTGTTATAAAGAAGCATGGCCATTAAGTGAAGTGCTCGCTGAAATGACTAGATGTTCAGGTAGCCATTTCGATCCAGATTTATTAGCTCTTTTTATTGATAATATTGAGATTTTTGAACAAATAAAAATCCATTGGGTAGATATTTAACTCGGTCTTAAGGTTGAGCGTCCGCCAAGAAATCAAACCAGACTTGTCGGGTTACTCCTTGGTAATCAAAAGTGATATTTGCCCGCCAAACCATATAGCCACTACTACACGACCCATAGATTAATTGCGATTGATACGTTTGTTTATCATCTGTGTTTAAGAATACAGGGATCACCCCCATAAACATGTCTCGCCCTTCTATCGACATCTTTACATCGCTGACTGCATTGGAAAATGTGACTGTCAGATCAATAGGTTTTTCACTTGGCGCGTCAGGTTGTGCAAAAGAAAGTTGCACTGTCACTTCATTAACATTTTTAATACAATTTCCAGTGTAAAAATCACATAGACTAAGGTCTACTGCTAATTGAGTTGGTTTTGTCTCGACTTTAGGCTCGCATGCTATTAAAAAACATAACGAAAATAACATCAGTCCGTACTTAAAACGTTTTTGCACAATTTTTAACCTAATAATTCAAATTGATAACATTATCTTTCAGACATTGATCTAGATCAATGTTCAGCACCCGAGTTAAGTTTCTTTTTTGATCTAGCTCAAGTATCATTACACAGCCAAGTGATAGATATCAAATTCACGAGGTAACACCTTGACTATAAGTGATAAAAAAGACAGTCAGTCTACATAGCACTTTATGTCAACTAAACAGGTAAAGTTATACTTTACCAATAATATAAGTAAAAGTAATAAGCCGTGGAAGCATTATGATGAACCATTCCCAGTCTACAGGCGCTGATTACAACTACACTATTGTCCGCCAATTTGCCTTAACCACAGTTTTGTGGGGTATTGTTGGTATGTCAGTGGGTGTATTGATTGCTGCTCAGTTAATCTGGCCGCAACTGAACTTTGAAACTCCTTGGTTAACGTATAGTCGTTTACGACCATTACACACCAATGCGGTTATCTTTGCGTTCGGTACTTCAGCCCTTTTCGCTACATCCTACTATGTTGTGCAACGTACTTGTCAAACCCGTTTATTTGCGCCTAAATTAGCCGCATTTACTTTCTGGGGCTGGCAAGCAATTATTCTTTCAGCTGCTATTACATTACCTTTAGGTTTTACCTCAGGTAAAGAATATGCAGAGCTAGAATGGCCTATTGATATCGCAATTACCGTTGTTTGGGTATGTTATGCGGTTGTATTCTTTGGCACTATCGTAAAAAGAACGACATCACATATCTATGTGGCTAACTGGTTCTTTGGTGCTTTCATTATTACGGTTGCTGTATTGCACATTGTTAACTCGATGGCAGTACCAGTGAGTTTGACTAAGTCATACTCAATGTATTCAGGCGCTGTAGATGCAATGGTGCAATGGTGGTATGGCCATAATGCGGTAGGTTTCTTACTTACAGCAGGTTTCTTAGGGATGATGTATTACTTCGTACCTAAGCAAGCGGGTCGTCCAGTGTATTCTTACCGTTTATCAATTGTTCACTTCTGGGCATTGATTGCATTGTACATTTGGGCAGGTCCTCACCATTTACATTACACTGCCCTACCTGACTGGACTCAGTCTTTAGGTATGGTTATGTCGTTAATTTTGTTCGCACCTTCTTGGGGTGGCATGATCAACGGTATTATGACGCTTTCTGGAGCGTGGCATAAGCTTCGTACTGACCCAGTACTTCGTTTCTTAGTTGTTTCATTGTCTTTCTATGGTATGTCTACCTTCGAAGGTCCAATGATGGCAATTAAAACCGTTAACGCCTTATCTCACTATACTGACTGGACCGTAGGTCACGTTCACTCAGGTGCGTTAGGTTGGGTTGCTATGGTGTCGATTGGTTCTTTATATCACCTAATTCCGGTGTTATTTAATCAAGGACGCATGTACAGCACTAATTTAGTGAATGTGCATTTCTGGTTAGCAACTATCGGTACTGTTTTATACATAGTATCTATGTGGATTTCAGGTGTGATGCAAGGTCTGATGTGGCGTGCAGTTAACGCTGACGGTACATTAACCTACAGCTTTGTAGAAAGTTTAGAAGCATCTTATCCTTTCTACTTTGTACGCTTTATTGGTGGTGTATTCTTCTTAACTGGTATGTTTATTATGGCATACAACGTTATTCGTACAGTTAAAGCCCCTAAAGATTCATTGCCAGCATTAGCTGAAGCAAAAGCATAAGGAGCAGATTCGATGAAATTTAGTCATGAATTAATTGAAAAGAACATCGGTTTGCTTGGTATTTTCACTGTTATCGCCATTAGTTTTGGTGGTTTAGTGCAAATTACCCCGCTTTTATTCCAAAAAGACACAACTGAGCCTGTTGAAGGATTAATTCCTTATACAGCATTGCAGATTGAAGGCCGTGACATCTATGTACGTGAAGGTTGTTACAACTGTCACAGCCAGATGATCCGTCCTTTACGTGCGGAAACTGAGCGTTACGGTCATTACTCTGTTGCGGGTGAATCTGTTTGGGATCACCCTTTCCAGTGGGGTTCAAAACGTACAGGTCCTGATCTTGCTCGTGTGGGTGGTCGTTACAGTGATAAATGGCATGAAGTGCATTTAATCGACCCTCGTGCAGTGGTACCTCAATCAAACATGCCAGGTTTTCCTTGGCTTATGGACAACACCTTAGACGGTAAGTTGACTCGTAAGAAAATGGAAATTCTTAGCAACTTCCACCCAGAGCACAATATGTATTCTGAAGAAGAGTTTGCAGGAGCACAAAAAGCGGTTGAAGGTAAAACTGAAATGGAAGCACTAATCGCATACTTACAGTCTTTGGGTCACGCACTCAAGTAGGAGGTAATGATGGATTATGGCACTTTTCAAGGCATTTTAACCATTGTTGTAATGGTGACATTTGTTGGCATTTTCTTCTGGGCATACAGTAAGCATAGTAAGTCAAAATTTGACGAAGCAGCTAACTTAGTATTCGCAGACGATGATAAACCAACAACGTCGCAAGACTCAGGAGAACAGAAGTAATGATTATGAGTAACTTCTGGAGTATTTGGATTACCGTACTCACACTAATCGTAATTGCAGGCTGTTTTTTCATACTTCGTAAAATGTCGCAAAATAATACCGGCATCAAAGAAGGTGAATCTATGGGTCACAGCTTTGACGGTATTGAAGAACTGAATAACCCACTACCGAAGTGGTGGTCATATATGTTCTATATCACTATCGTATTTGGCTTGATTTATTTAGCTATGTACCCAGGTCTTGGAAACTACAAAGGCTTATTTGGTTGGACAAGTTCAAACCAAAGTGTTCGGTCTATGGAAGAATCTAAAGCCGCCGTTGATTCTGCAAAAGCTGAAAACCGTTTATCTCAGTATGATCGTGAAGTTGCTCACGCTGACGAAAAATACGGTCCAATCTTCGCTGCTTACTTAGCCACTCCACTGGAAGAGCTAGTAAAAAATGAAGAAGCATTAAAAGTAGGTGGTCGCCTATTTTTACAAAACTGCGCTCAATGTCATGGTTCAGATGCTCGAGGCTCAAAAGGCTTCCCTAACCTAACCGATAAAGCTTGGTTATATGGCGGCGAATTAGCTGATATCAAAACCTCATTAATGAATGGCCGTAACGGCATGATGCCTCCAAAAGGCGGTTTACCAATTGAAGACAGTGAGCTTGAAGGCTTAGCTGAATACGTTGTTAAACTATCTGGTGGTGAACATGACGCAACTCTTGCTGCGCAAGGGCAAGGGTCATTCATGAAAGGCTGTTTTGCTTGTCATGGAATGGACGGTACTGGTAATAAATTCATGGGCGCACCTAACTTAACTGACAATGCTTGGTTATATGGTGGCAGTCGTGGCGCTATTGTTGAATCTATTAAGTATGGTCGTGCTGGTGTGATGCCTGCATGGAAAGATATATTAGGTGAAGAGAAAGTTCACGTAATTACAGCATACGTTTATAGCTTATCAAACAAATAGTTACATAAATGAAAAATAAAGGGCCTCGTGTTAATCGAGGCCTTTTTTTTAAGTGATTATTCAGGTTCAACCCTGTAAAATGACCGCACTATAATGATTTTAACTTTAAGGTTCACCATGTCAGATATTCAACCTTGGTATAAACAGTTTTGGCCGTGGTTTTTAATTATACTGCCTCTTTGTGCTGTTGTTGCTAGCATCAATTTGTTATTCATTGCATTAGATAACTCTGACTCATTAGTTGCAGAAGATTATTACAAAGAAGGTAAAGCCATCAACATGGATTTACGTAAAATCAATTATGCTAAGCAGATTGGAATGCAGTATCAGGCCAAAATAGATGACAACATGGTCGAAATAACCCAACATGGCGGCCCTGCTTATACCGCAGCGCTAAATATCGATTTGTACCACAGAACCATTAAAGAATCTGATATCAGTTTAAAAGTTACGGCCGATGGCGCGGGTATTTATCGAATTCCTTTAGATGAATCGATAAAAGGCCCGTGGGAAATTCGCATTGAAGGGTTTGATGGTCAGTGGCGCATTCAACAACGCATTGATATTACAGACGACGTAGAGTACTGGTTAAATTAATCCCCTGATCTGAGCTGTATATCATGACCACCTGTTTTCACTGTAATGAACCTGTATTAACGGGTGATAAGTTCTTCACAACTATAGATGGGCAAGCACAAGCTATGTGTTGCCCAGGCTGCCAAGCAGTATCACAAGCCATTATCGATTCTGGATTAGCTAATTATTATCGTTTTAGAAGTGAACCAGGCAATCGACAAAACGCATTGGTTCCCGATGAGCTTAATCAATTCAGCGCTTATGATTTACCCGAAGTACAGCAGGATTTAGTTCACCGTCAGGGTGAACTAGATAGTATTTCATTAACCATTGATGGCATTACTTGTGCAGCATGTGCATGGTTAATTGAGCATAAAGTAAAAACCTTAAACGGCGTTACCCAAATTGGAGTTAATTCAACCACGCAGCGCGCCATGGTTAGCTGGCGACCTGACACTATTGCTCTGAGTACAATTTTAAAGCAGATAAGTGATATTGGTTATCAAGCAGCGCCTTATCAGGTTGATGACCAAGAAAAACTGAGTAAAGCTGAAGGACGCAAATTTTTACTTCGCCTAGGATTAGCAGGCTTTGCCACAATGCAGGTAATGATGTTTGCTTTCGCATTGTATTCTGGATATTTCACTGATTTAGACGTTGAATTACGTGATTATTTTAGATGGGTTAGTATGATTTTTGCTGCTCCAGTGGTCTTTTATTCGGCACAACCTTTTTACTTCAGCGCCATAAGAAGCCTACTCTCTGGCAAATTGAATATGGATCTATCAGTATCAATTGCTATTGCTGGTGCCTATATTGCAAGTTGTATTGCAACGGTTAATGGCACAGGAGAAGTGTATTTTGAATCGGTTTCAATGTTCACCTTCTTTTTATTATTAGGTCGTTACTTTGAGCAACAAGCAAAGCAAAAAGCGTCTGTCAGCTCAAGTAATTTACACAAACTTATTCCAGTTACCGCCCATCTTATTCAAGATGGACAAACCATAGAAATTGCCGCTAAAAAATTAAAAGTAGATGATATTATTCTAGTGCGCCCTGGCGATATTGTTGCTGCAGACGGTGATATTATCTCTGGATTATCAAGTGTCAATGAGTCGATGCTTACCGGCGAGCAAATGCCAGTAACCAAGAATATAGGTCAAAAAGTATTTGCTGGCACAATTAATATAGATCAACCATTAGAGATAAAAGTTAAAGCGCTCGGTCAAGATCAACTCGTTGCCGAAATTATTCGCTTGCAAGAATTTGCATCAAATAATAATCCTAAAATTGCTTTATTAGCAGACAGATTAGCCAGATATTTTTCAGCAACAATTTTGACCATCGCTACCCTCACCTATTTCATCTGGCTGCAAATATCACCTGACGATGCTTTTTGGATCACGCTATCTGTTTTAGTCGCCACTTGCCCATGCGCTTTGGCCCTTGCAACGCCAACCGCGGTAACTTGTGCCACCGCAATCTTTACTAAACTTGGCATTATTACTCGCAAATCAGGTGTATTTGAAAAACTGCCCCAGATCAATCATGTGGTTTTTGATAAAACAGGTACATTAACTTGTGGCCAATTATCATTAGGAACAGTGAAACTTTTTGCAGATATAGATCAAGATGCGGCATTGTCTTTAGTGGCGAACTTAGAACAAGGATCGTTACATCCTATCGCACAAGTATTTACCCCGTTTAGTGATAAAAATTTGTTAGTCACCAACATTAACCATCAAGTGGGCAAAGGTGTTCAGGGTATTTACCAACAACAGGTGATAAAACTAGGCTCACTCGCTTTTTGTATACAAAATTCAGACAATTTGAACATTGATGTCCATAGCCACCATCAACATGTTTATTTAAGTATTAACGATAAACTCATCGCTTCATTCGAACTAAATGATCTCATTCGACCTGACAGTGAACAAGTTATTAAAACGTTAAAGGCACAATCAATCATGGTCAGTATGGCCACTGGCGACAGTTCTGGCCATGTTAAGTATTTAGCTGACAGATTGCATATTACCGATATTCACTCAGGTATGAGTCCTGAGTCAAAGTTAAATTTAATCAATACATTACAACAGACCAAACACGTTGCTATGTTTGGTGATGGTATTAATGATGCCCCAGTACTGGCAGGCGCGAATATTTCAATTGCAATGGGTAGTGGCAGTGCAATTGCAAAAAACAGTGCCGATTTAATTTTGCTCGGTGATCATTTGTCACGCTTCAATGATGCCATTACCGTTGCAAAATATACTAACAAAATTATTAAACAAAACTTAGCCTGGGCTTTTGGGTATAATGTTATTATTTTACCTTTAGCTGTAACAGGTCATGTTGTCCCTTACATTGCCGCTATTGGAATGTCGTTAAGTTCTATCATTGTAGTAAGTAACAGCTTAAGGCTGCTTAGGTTAAAATTATGAGTATCATTTACGTACTAATTCCGATTGCGATGCTATTTGTGTTAATTGCAGTCGCAATATTTTTTTGGGCAGTAAAATCGGAACAATTCGATGATCTTGATAGACAAAGTGTTTCGATCCTATTTGATGATGATAATCAAAGCTCTCCTTCAAAACCTAACGCCCCCAAAAAAGAACCGTTAACCAAAGAACAGCCTGAGATCCCTTTGTGATTGAGTATAACTATCTCGGTGCTTTCGTCGTTGGGCTAATGGGGGCGGCACATTGTTTTGGCATGTGCGGTGGACTTATCGGCGCGTTTTCAACCAACCTACCAAAGCAGCCTGGCAACCAGCTTGCCAATCAACTCAGCTTCTTACTAAGTTACAACCTCGGCAGAGTAATAAGTTACACCATAGCGGGGGCGCTTGTTGGTGGCAGTGCTGCCGCATTAGGCCAATTGTTTGCCGTTGATAACTATTTATTATATTTACGTTTTTTTGCCGGCATTATGATGATTTTGACCGGTCTGTATATTGCACAAATTTGGTTTGGCATTGTGTATATTGAGACACTAGGAAAAGGTCTTTGGAAAATATTACAACCACTGACCAAAAGGGTCTTACCCATTAAACATCCTAGCCAAGCCGTTCTGGCAGGCATGGTTTGGGGATGGCTCCCCTGTGGTTTAGTGTATAGCACCCTAACATGGTCTGTTGCTTCTGGCAGCGCACTTAAAGGCGGAATAATTATGTTTGCCTTTGGATTAGGCACTCTTCCCGCATTACTTACGGCAGGTCTAGCGGCTAAAACACTTGCCTCTTGGGTGCAAACAAAGGCGGTTAGATTAGTCAGCGGCCTACTATTAGTTATCTTTGGTTTACAGACAATCTATGTAGCAATGCAGCAACTTTAGTGGCTGCAAAATTTGATTTAGTTTAACATGTTAATGTCATCAAGATTTAGGAACAGATATGTCAAGTGATTCACTCAAAGTTAAACGCCCAAACACTGGTGGTTGTGCCATTCATTGTCATGATTGCAGCATGGGAACGCTTTGTATTCCTTTCACTCTGAATAATTCAGAGCTTGATAAACTTGATAATATTATTGAAAGAAAGAAGCCTGTTCAAAAAGGCGATCAAATCTTTAAATCTGGTGATAATCTTCGCGCGTTATATGCAATTCGCTCTGGAACCATCAAAAGTTATACCATTACCGAACAAGGTGACGAACAAATAACGGGCTTTCATTTAGCGGGAGATGTCATCGGATTCGATGGTATTCATTCGCAAATGCACCAAAGTTTTGCTCAAGCGCTAGAAACATCTATGGTATGCGAAATTCCCTATGACACATTAGATGAACTGTCTGGCACTATGCCAAAATTAAGACAACAAATAATGCGTTTAATGAGTAATGAAATCATGATTGATCAAGAAATGATTTTATTATTGTCTAAAAAGAATGCCGAAGAGCGTTTAGCTGCATTCATTTATAACCTTGCCAATCGTTTTGGTGAACGTGGTTTTTCGCCTAAAGAATTTCGATTAACCATGACACGAGGTGATATTGGTAATTATCTTGGGTTAACCGTTGAAACCATCAGCCGCTTACTTGGTCGTTTTCAAAAATCAGATTTTATTGAGGTAAACGGAAAATATATCTCAATTATAGATCATCGTGCCTTAGGTTTATTGGCTGGTCATTCGCGTCTATCAACAGAATAGTGAATGTTTGATCTAGCTCAAGTTATATTCATTAGTAAAAGGTGATACTGCTTATATCACTAACTGCTTAAATTTAAATAGCTTTGGAGGTTTTATGAAGGAATATAAAAAAATATTGGTTATTATTAACCCCACTACAGACCATCAAGCCGCCTTAGATAGAGCCATTGAATTAGCCTCTAAAAGCCAAGCAACAATTACTGCCTTTTTATCAATCTTTGACTTTTCTTATGAGATGACTTCTATCTTGTCTGCACATGAACGTGAAGCCATGAGACAAGGTGTTATTGATCAACGCACAGCTTGGTTAAACGAACTCATCAGCAAAATTAATCTTGAAAAAATAGACATAAATGCTCAGGTTGTATGGCATAACCGCCCTTTTGAATCTGTCATTAACTATACGATACAAGGCGATTATGATTTGATCGTTAAAAGTACCCATGCACATGACAAACTTAAAGCAGTGATTTTTACCCCTACAGATTGGCATTTAATGCGAAAAGCACCTCAACCAGTATTAATGGTTAAAGAGCATGATTGGCCTGTTGCAGGTAAAATACTCTGTGCTATAAATGTCGCATCAGAAGATGAAGACCAACAAAATCTCAACGGCAAAATCATTCAGTACGCGCAAGATTTAGCATTGAAGTTTTCTGCCAGTGTGCATTTAGTTAATGGTTACCCCGGTACACCGGTTAATTTAGCCATTGAATTACCTGATTTTGATGCTAACGCATACAATGACAGTGTCCGTATGCAGCATGAACAACGCGTTCAGTACCTGGCTGATTCATACAATATCCCTATTGAGAATTGTCATGTTGAAGAAGGCTTACCTGAAGATGTTATCCCTGAACTGGCTGAAAAACTGGATGCTGAACTGGTAATATTAGGCACAGTTGGTCGTACTGGTTTTTCCGCGGCACTTATTGGTAATACGGCCGAACATGTGATTGATAGCTTAAATTGTGATTTATTAGCATTGAAACCTGACGGATATAAATCACCTTTAGCTGAATAACTACACTATAACGTAGACTTGTACTTTACCCAGTAACCGATTACTGGAATAATACGCGCCCTGAAACATATAGTTACTGGGCGCATTTTTATGTCTGAAGTCGATCTACAAGAACAAGTTAAAAAAAATACCACCCGCATGAACAAACTGCAGAAACGCTTACGTCGTGAAGTGGGAACTGCTATCGCTGATTACAATATGATTGAAGATGGCGATCTAGTCATGTGTTGTTTATCTGGTGGTAAAGATAGCTATGCCATGCTTGATATCTTAATTAACCTTCAACAACGTGCGCCAATCTCTTTCAACATTGTTGCGGTAAATCTTGACCAAAAACAACCTGGTTTTCCTGAGCATATCTTACCTGCATACTTAGATACGTTAGGGATTGCTTATCATATTCTTGAAAAAGATACTTATTCTATTGTCAAAGATAAGATTCCAGAAGGTAAAACGACTTGTTCATTGTGTTCTCGTTTACGCCGAGGCACTTTATACGGATTTGCACAACGCATTGGCGCAACTAAAATTGCCCTTGGCCATCACAGAGACGACATTATAGAAACATTATTTTTAAACATGTTCTATGGCGGAAAGATGAAGGCTATGCCACCAAAATTATTGTCTGATGATGGTGCGAACATGGTGATTAGGCCATTAGCCTATAGTAGAGAAAAAGATATCGCAGAATATGCCGCATTAAAACAATTTCCGATCATACCTTGTAACTTATGTGGCTCTCAGGAAAATTTAAAGCGTGGTGCAATTAAAGACATGCTTAATTTATGGGATAAGCAACATCCAGGCAGAATTGAAACCATATTCACTGCCATGCAAAATACCGCACCATCACAGGGTGTTGATCGAGAAAACTTCGATTTTTTAAGTCTTAAGCGTGATGAGAATGCGCCATTAAAAGGTGATGTTGCAGAGTCTGACTTACCAGCATTCGATTTTCTCGATATTAGTAATAATGGTCATATTGATCTTGATGCAGCGCAACGTATCGATATCGTCACCACATTTAAACCTTAAGCCTAGTGATTACATTCGACAACATGGAATGATCATTCTTGTTAAGGTTATGGATTAGATATTAGCCATCACAGAAATAAAAAGCCCTGTTGATTCAGGGCTTTTTGTTACTGAACTTTAGCTAGTTCACCCAAGGGCTTAATACACTAGGCTTATGAGAAAAGGATAATTCCTCCAGCGTTTCAATCTGCTCTGAACTTAACGTAAAGCGAGGCTGAATTGATACCGCTTTGCCATTCATTGTCATAGTTAATGGCGTATCATCTGAAAATTCAAATGTTAACCCCGTTAATGGCTTTCTGAAGTATTTCATTGGAAAACCTTGTAAGGTGTCAAGCAAGCCATTCATATCATCAAGTACTAACTTTAATTCTTTACCCGTGTATTGAATCAAGGTTTCACGTGCCCTGACCTGCATAGCAATACCGCATTGACTAGAGTCGCCCTGCACTTCAATATTTACGAGACCACGATTTGATTTTAAATCGTCATCAAATGGCATAAAAATGCGTTGTTCTTTAGTATAGGTAAGTGGAAACGTTTGCGACTCAGTGCTGATATTCCCTGAAACTATGGTGCAGTTTTCCGATTTAGGTACGCTAAATACTAATTCAACATAGGGATAACTTGCCTTGTTGACCCGTTTTAATGGGTTGTAAAAGCCACTGTATTCTAAAGAAACGGTATCTGAAATTGCATTGAAACTCGTAAACACTAATAACGTTAGCCCTAATACAACACTCTTACGTAATAACATACAACAATCCTGTTCAAACAATAAACAACTACCAAATATGCATTAAATAATGCATTTATTTTGCGTTTATTACTGTAATTTATAATACAATCGTGGCCAATATTCTATCACAATAATTCACTTAAATTCTCAAGGAAAGAGACTGTAATGATATGTTAAATCAACGATTAGCCAGTTTTAATAAAGTAGTTGCGATTGGCGGTGGTCACGGACTTGGTCGCGTTTTAGCCTCGTTATCTTTTTTAGGAGACAGGTTAACGGGTATTGTGGCGACAACGGATAATGGTGGTTCGACGGGGCGCTTAAGGCAAGATCAACACACTATCGCATGGGGTGACTTAAGAAATTGTCTGTCTCATTTAACGCCAAGACCTTCGTTAAGTTCACAGCTGTTTGACCATAGGTTTATTGGTAACAATGAACTATCTGGACATAATTTAGGGAATGTTATTCTGCATGCCCTAGATCAACTTTGTGTTAGGCCACTTGATGCCGTCAAGCTTGTCAGTTCTTTACTAAAAATCAACACATCAATTATTCCGATGTCAGAAGCCTCTACACATTTAACTGCATTAACTTACTGTGGCAATAAAATTATTGGTGAATTAAGTGTAGATGAAATGAAAGAAGCTCCCGTTGCATTAAGTCTTGAGCCAAAAGTGGATGCCACAATTGAAGCATGTGATGCCATTGTAAATGCAGATCTTATTATACTGGGCCCAGGCAGTTTTTTGACCAGCATCATTCCGCCATTACTCTTGCCCAAAATAGCTAAAAGCATTCAAAATTCACATGCAAAAGTAATATTAATCGATAACTTAACTGATGAGTTTTCTGTTGCAAATCAATTTAGTATTTGTGAGAAAATAAATTGGATCCATCAAGTTGTTGGCTCTGAAATTATCAGTGATGTTATTCAGCAATATCAACTACCTTCAACACAAAATAGCGAGCATTCTGCAATTAAATTTCATCAATTTGATTTAGTCAGCTCACATCATAAAGGCTTACATGATAAAACCGCTTTAGGCGATGCTATCTGTCAGATTACTCGGATATAAAAAAGGACTGCATTGGCAGTCCTTTCTATTATTAAAGCTTAAGAGTTATAGCACTTTTGCAATCGCTTTACACACAGCAGGCATATTGTCTTTAGTCAGACCTGCCACACTAATCCTACCTGAACCGACAATATAAATAGCAAATTCATCACGTAAACGATTCACTTGATCTTTGTTTAATCCTGAGAAGCTGAACATGCCATTTTGACGTGAAATAAAGCTAAAATCTTGGGTTACACCTTCAGCTATCAAAGTTTCAACCAATAAGGTACGCATTTGCGCAATACGTTGACGCATTTCAGTCAACTCAGCTTCCCATTCACTTCTTAACGCATCATCAGCCAAAATAGTGCTTACAATTAAACCACCGTGTGCTGGCGGATTTGAATAATTTGAACGGATGGTCTTTTTAATTTGACTAAAGCTACGCTCTGCGGTTGCTTTATCTTCAGCAACAAGGGTAACGGCGCCAATACGTTCGTTGTATAAACCAAAGTTTTTAGAAAAAGAGTTAGCGACTAATAATTCAGGAACCACCTTAGCCACCGCACGTAAACCTTGAGCATCTTCTTCAATTCCGGCACCAAAACCTTGGTACGCGAAATCAAACAAAGGCAATAATGACTTTTCTAAACAAAGCTGTGCAACCAGTTTCCATTGTTCAATGTTTAAATCTATACCCGTTGGGTTATGGCAACAGCCATGAAGTAATACGATATCGCCAGCAGATGCTTGATCTAAGTCAGCTAGCATAGCGTCAAAATCCATATCATGGCTCGCAGCTACGTAATATTGATATTCCTTAACCGTTAAACCAGCCGATTCGAAAATATTGTGGTGGTTAGCCCAAGTAGGATTGCTCACCCAAATGGTTTTTGATGTTGTATTAGTGGCTAAAAACTCAGCGGCAACTCGTAAAGCACCTGTCCCGCCTGGCGCTTGCGCGGTCACGGCGCGATGTTGATTTACTAATTCACTGTTTTCACCGAACAATAAGGTTTGAACAACCTGGTTGTAAGCTTGAACACCTTCGATTCCAAGGTAGTTTTTGCTTTTCTCTATTTCAAGTAACTTAGCTTCAGCTTTTTTGACAGACTTAAGAACAGGCGTTTGCCCTGCTTCGTCTTTATAAATTCCCACCCCTAAATTCACTTTATGGGCACGGTTATCCGCTTTAAATGTATCAGTTAAACCTAAGATAGGATCCGCAGGTGCTTGAGAAACTTGAGAGAAAATCATTACAACATTCCTAAAAATAGTAGAGTACAGGTTAATGTAGCTCTTTATACCACCCTAAAGGAATTCTGAGTAGTGAGAATTTTGATTGATTAATCGATAAAGGTAGTAAACTTAAGATATATCAAAAAAATGACAAATTTATGCAGATTATTAAATAAATCGGCTTAATTTTTGTTATCCATGATTTGAGTTTTTTTATGTATGAGGATTATTTAGAACACTGCCAATCATACTGTAAGGCTGAGATTTATAGATAAAATGTAACAGAGTTAAAAAACGCAAACTTAAAAAATATTAAATAATTTTAAAAATTAGCCATAAAAAAAGCCTCATCTGTTGATGAGGCTTTCTCTAATTTGGCGGAGCGGACGGGACTCGAACCCGCGACCCCCGGCGTGACAGGCCGGTATTCTAACCAACTGAACTACCGCTCCAAATTCTTTACATGTTAATTTACTCAATTAACATACTGAAAACTAGACTTAATAACTACCAGAAGATGGTTGCTGTTCTCAATTGCGATGAATAATAATGCTGGCGAATTAGATCGTCAACCCTTTTTTTTAAAAATAAATTTGTTTTGTCAAAAAATGAACAACTGTATCAAAATCTAGTGCTTATCATCAGGTAACATCAAGTCGATATCATCTAATGCAAGACTATCTTCTGAACCTCCCTTTTGAAGTTCTTGCTCTTTTAATCTAGTTTCAGCTGCGGCAAGAGCCTTAGCTAGCGCTTGTTTCTTACGCCAGATAATAAACCCAATGAGCCCAAACAATAGCAACACACCGTTTACAGTCGCAATCCAGAAAATGGCATCATCTTTAGCCTTTTGTTCTTCGATTAAGGCAATTTTTGCCGCTTTCTCAGCCAGTTCTTCTGCACTTGGAGGCGGAGCTGGCGGCTCAACAAGGTTAAAGAACATTTCTGGAATATTAAGTAAAACTTCACGTCCACGTATTGCTGTGGTAGCAACGGTGCCTTTCACGCGGTAACTGCCATATTCAGAGACAGAAGGCAGCGGCAACATGTATTCAGGAGTGGGAATATCCATCAGCACTACAGGAATTTGCAAGCCAGCAGGTCCTACTAATTCAAGTTGTAAATGCGTTTGTGAAAGTAGCACTTCAGCTTCATTGACTGATATAGCCAGATGCCAAGTACCCGTTAAAGGATCCTCTGGCGCGATCATTTTGACGGTAATTGGCTGCCTTGATAATAGAAAAGGCATGTTGTATTCACGTTCAAAAATGTTATTCCGTGCTGTAACACTTAATTTGTAGTGACCTGCGGGTTGTTCAAGATTGGTACTGCCAGTAAATATGCCATCATCGGGTCGCTCATCTAGATCTTCTCCGTTATCTTTATATGCGCCAACAATAATCGTACCCGTAGCAAAATTATCATCACCAGGTTGATGTTCACTGGTGAACTTTGAGGTCCACTCGATCATAAATTCTAAACCGGGCATACGCATGGTCAAATCATCTGCTGTAAGTCTAGAAACTACTTTTAGGCGCTCGCCTTGATATAAAGGTTGCGGTAGCGGTTCAACAGCAATATTGATTTCAGATACTTTTTCAATTTTTGAACCGGGTAAAACATCACCGAGTAATTGCCAAGGTCCGGGAGTGGGATTAGCAATGGCAATGATATCACCCGTGATGCCATCAACCCATTTTACTGAGCTAGGGTGACGCGATGAGTACCATTTGCTGCCATCTGGTTGTACGACAACAACAGGGGAAGAACCATAACTGCGTTGCACTATTAAGGTGACTTGATCCACTTTATGATCAATTCTAAAACGATTTTTTAATTCCATTGCATAAGGTGCAGGAACATATTCACTGAAGGAGTCAGTGTTATTAGCGGCATTCGCTACCGCTGGCAGCATAAAACAAACGCTAAATAATGCAGCGAAAAGATTGGCACCCGGTATTTTCATTAAACGATTTATCCTCTCCAGAGGCACTTTCCTGATTTAGCAACTAAATCAAGTCTTTGTTCATGTCGTATTATTTCATCGGCCGATGCGTTGATCACTTTAAGATTAAACGCATTTTGTTCTATTCTTTTAATACCGCCAGCCTCTTGCCCCGCTTTCTCACTGGATAAATTAAATTTGATTTGACCACCAGTCATAATCAAATACACATCCGCTAGAATTTCCGCATCAAGCAGTGCGCCGTGGTATGTTCGGCGTGAATTATCTATGCCGTAGCGGCGACATAATGCATCAAGATTATTTTTCTGCCCTGGATGTAAACGTTTAGCAATGGCTAAAGTGTCCAGAATGTCGCAAATATCTTTGGTCTTGGGTCCGACGGGATTGAGTTTGGAAAACTCATGATCCATAAAGCTAACATCGAAGTTGGCATTATGTGCGACGATTTCTGCGCCATCAATAAAATTGATAAAGTCTTGAGCTATTTGATGAAACCTTGGCTCACCAGCAACGCGCTGATCAGTAATACCGTGAACTTCAATTGCTTCTGGGTCTATCAATTGCCCAGGATTAATATATTGATGATAAGTACGCCCAGTAAGACGACGATTAATCACCTCTACACAACCAATCTCAATGATCCTATGCCCAATATAAACAGGACCACCGGCTTGGTTCATACCGGTTGTTTCAGTATCTAAAATAATTTGTCGTGATGCGGATGAAATGATATTCATTTATTTAGTCATCTTCATGTTGTGGTTATACTAACGCCAAAGTTTTCTTAATGATTAAGTGTAGCAATTCAATGACTGAACTAAAACAACTTCATATTTATACTGATGGGTCATGCCTTGGTAATCCAGGTCCTGGTGGTTATGGTGTCGTCATGAAATATAAACAACAGCAAAAGGAATTGTCAGCCGGTTATAAATTAACCACCAACAACCGCATGGAGCTTTTAGCCCCCATCATTGCTTTAGAGTCCTTGTATGACAGTTGCAATATTATTCTGATCAGTGATAGTCAGTACATGCGTAAAGGCATCACAGAGTGGATACATGGTTGGAAAAGAAAAAACTGGATTACTTCTGCCAATGAGCCCGTTAAGAATGTCGATTTATGGAAAAGATTAGATACCGTCAGTCAAAAACACAAAATTGATTGGCGCTGGGTTAAAGGTCATTCAGGCCAAATCGAAAACGAACGTTGTGATGAGTTAGCGCGCGTTGCTGCTATGGGTAAAAACCTGTTGGATGATGAACATTACCAACCAAACTAACTCTTTGTACGAGGTTTCAAACCTGCTCGTCCAGCACTTGGCGCAGTAGACCAGTTGGTGGATTTAACCTTTTGTTTATCTCTTATGGGTGTTAACGGTGTATCCACTTTTTTTGCCACAATAAGGTAAATTCCGCCTGTACTAGGTAGCCACTTTTCCAGTTGATTATGCCACGCAATTTTACCTGGGTATTCAGTTAATAAATGATGATATACCAATCTTTCATCGGATAATATTTGATACCCTAATAAACCAAGCCAATCCTTTACCCTTGATGGCATAAAAAAATGTCCACACCAAGGGGCTACATTTTGAAACTGCGGTAATAATTTTCCAAAAAAAATAGGGCTTACAGGATTAAATCCGCTCAGAATAATGTGTCCACCCGAGACAACCACCCTGTCAACCTCGCGCAGAACGCGATAAGGGTCTTGCTCAAACTCAAGTAATGAGTTCATTAACACTGTGTCGATAGAACTATTCTGTAATGGTAGGTCTTTTGTAGAAGCTTGGATGGCTCCGCCTTCAGTTTCAAAAAGGCTAAAATGATAATTTATTTGACACTGCAAACTGTTTATTTCAGCACTTAATGGGCCTAATTTTAAAAGATGATAACCAAATAATCTTGGCCACCAGAGATTTAAACGGGCTTCCAACTCGGTTTTCAGTTGATCACCTGAAGCGAATTCGAGCCAACTTAATGGTGAACATGCATCGGTCGGAATATGTGCCAATGAAATCTCCTTGAAATAACCTGATAGATTGCAGTCAAACGCTGTAATGTTTACTCTACCAAATCTGTTAGCTAAACTCGAGAATCATAATGTATAAAACCCACCTAATTCCGGCATTTAACGATAATTACATTTGGGTTATTGAAGACTCTCATGGGGCGGCTTATGTGGTCGATCCTGGATGTGGGCAGAGTGTAATTGACTATTTAACCGCTAATGAGATTCAATTAGTGGGCATTTTAATTACCCATCACCATCAAGATCACACCGGAGGCATTGCACTCTTACAGCAAGCCTATGGGCAACAATTATCAGTTTATGGTCCTGCAAATGAAGCAATAGACGGTTTAACCGTCCCAATTTCATTAGCGGAACATACTTCAACAGAACTCAACCTGAAGCATTGGCAACTTCCTATTCTGGTTTACAGTGTACCTGGGCACACACTTGGGCATATCGCTTATCTTGCAGATGACCAGTTATTTTGTGGCGACACTTTGTTTAGTGGCGGCTGTGGACGCTTATTTGAAGGATCTGCGGCTCAAATGAGTAAGTCACTTTGTATATTAGCTGCGTTACCTGATTCAACAAAAGTGTATTGCGCCCATGAGTATACTCAAACTAACCTTAAATTCGCTGTAACTGTAATGCCAAATAATCAATCATTAAAAACCTATATAGAACAGGTTATTAGCCTGCGAGATCAAGGGTTACCCACGATTCCATCAAGCATACTAGTAGAAAAACAAATCAATCCCTTTTTACGTTGCGACCATAAAGAAATTAAATTAAGTGTTAGTTCACATTTTAATCAAAAAATTACAGATAATATTCAAGTGTTTAAAAATTTGAGGCTATGGAAAGATACTTTTTAACCTTACATAAAGAGAGTTTAATAAGACAGGCAAATAAATTTCATCTACAATGCTTGATTCGATATTTCTAGGCTGAGAAAACATCTCGATTAAGTTAGAAAAACATCATATTAGATTTAGGCACTAAATCTTAGGTTTAGGGATTTTTATTCAATGAAAACAAAGTTATCACTACTTTCTGCTAGTGTAATATTAATGTTGGGCTGTCAGTCAATTACCCCTAATGTTAATGACGACGTGATTAACGATACTTCGTCGGCAAAAGTCCCAGCGAAAACCAGTAAACAACCTAGAACCATTGAAGACATCGAACAAGATGTGGCCGAGGTTAATGATGTTTGGCAACGAATTCGTGATGGCATGCAATTAAAAATTGCTGAAAAGGAACTCGTTGATAAATACCGACAGTGGTACATCGACAATCCTAGGCACCTAGAAATTGTCACTCAGCGTGCTGAGCCATTCCTTTATTTCATTCTTGAAGAAATCGAGAAACGCAACTTACCTACCGAATTAGCTTTGTTGCCTGTCATTGAAAGTGCCTATAACCCTACCGCTTATTCACCTAGTGATGCGTCTGGGCTTTGGCAGTTAACTTTACCGACAGCAAATGCATTTAAAGTTAAGACCAACTGGTGGTATGACGGTAGGCGTGATGTAAGAGCATCAACATTAGCCGCATTAGACTTACTTGAATACCTGTATGTTAAGATGGGGAAAAACTGGGATTATGCTATAGCCGCGTATAACTCTGGTGAAGGACGAGTCCTTAATGCCATCAAACGTAACAAAAATAATGGTAAAGAAACTAACTTTTGGATGCTAAAACTGCCAAAAGAAACCGCGCATTATGTCCCCCAATTAATGGCGCTTGCTGATATTATTAAACACTCTGATGAATTGGGTATCAATTTACCTGCTATTGAGAATAAACCTCAAATAGCAATTGTGAATATTGAAAGTCAGTTGGATTTAAATTTAGCCGCTGAAATGGCGAAAATTTCAGTTGATGAATTAAAAACACTTAACCCAGGGTTATTACGCTGGGCAACTGCGCCAATGGGACCACATTTATTAGTAGTTCCCGCTGAAAGTGCTAAATCATTCAATCAATCTCTCGCCTCACTTGAACCTGATGCCCGTATTAACTGGGTCAGGTATAAGATCAAATCTGGTGACAGTATTGGTGAAATTGCTCAGCAATTTGAAACCTCTCCAACAATGATCCGCAATAGTAACGGCATTAAGGGCAATAATATTGTTGCTGGTAAATTCTTAATTATACCTGTGGCCAGTAAAGATCCAGATTTGGCAAGTATGAATGCCGATCAACTACTTGCGCGTAAACCAGTTATTCAATCAAGCAATCAACGCCAAACATACACAGTAAAGTCTGGTGACAGTTTATGGGCCATTGCTAACAAGCATAGTGTTTCGATTGAGCAAATTACCACGTGGAATAAACTTAACAAAGATCAGTCTCTTAAAATTGGTCAAAGCTTAGTGTTCTATCCTAACCAAATTGCTAAAACTGACTCAAGTAATGAAAAAGTGGTCAGCTATAAGGTTAAATCTGGAGATTCACTAGTACGTATTGCCGCCAGATATAAAGTCACTGTTGCTGATTTGATTGAATGGAACAGTTTGAAAAAGAATAACTATCTGCAACCTGGACAGATGTTAAAACTGTTAATTAGTAATAGTTAATCATGTAAACGATCAACAAAAAAGCGGTTTAACCTGAGTTAAACCGCTTTTTTAATGTAATGAATATACTTAATGGATATTTATAGTGTTATTCACACAAGTTAACCAACGTATGATCTAAAAACCAACGGTTATTCGGCAAACAGTAATTCTACACTAAGATCATTCATGGTCGGTAAACTGCTTTCCAGGGCTTTTCCGGCAAACTTAGCCTGTAATCGGTAACCTTTGGTATTTATTTTTGCCAAGACATCAGCAGGCACATTAAAACTTGCCTTGACTGACTTACCTGCACCAATTGTTACTTTCCTGAGCGCTTGGGTAAACATCATCGTTTCAGACCATGCCCACACTTTACGGCCTTTAGGATCTATCAACCATAAATCAGCCGTCATGCCCGAATTGAATTGAATAGCAACCCCATGTTCAGCTTGGTTTGTTACTGTTAATGAGACCGGCATTGATTTAGCACTCTGATAAAATGGCACCACATCCAAATGACCATGCAATACAGCTTGACTCATGACTTGCATTGCTTCTCCTGCAGACAACTTAATGATCTGGTTGATGTTTGGTTTGACATAATCGGCTTTAACATCAGAATCCACTGCCCCAGCACAACCAATCAAGGCGAATAACGAAATAGCGCCGAATATTTTGCGCATTACAATCCTCCTAATTTTTTAAATAAACTGTCTTTCAATTTGTCAGTTTCTTTGTTTAATTTACCTTTTAATAAAGCTTGAGTGTCTAATCCATATTTAGGCTCTTGAAAACTACCTGTAATCTTCAACGGAATATCAATACCTGATAAAGCATCTTTCTCTCCCCCCTGTCCTGCAAGTGTGCCGACCACTTTAGTGATAAGGCTATAATCAATTTGTTGGCTGATGATATTTACTGTTCCATTGCCATCTAAACGAATTAATGGTGATGCCATAGCAAGATCTGGATTTGTAACGACTCCACCAAGTAGAGAAAAGCCACCCGTTAAACTGGTAAAATCAGTTTTCAACTCTTGACTGTCTTGCGCGGATAAATCGCCGGCTAACTTCTTTTGACCACTGCGGATCATTTGAGGAATATTGACGCCATACAAAGATCCATCAGCAATCTCAAATTGTCCATTGGCAATGAGTTGCTGTTTAAGCTTAGCGGGAATAAGGCTACTGCCATGACCTTTAACGGTAAAGTTAGCGGTACCAGATAATAAATCCACTTCAGCTAAATCAGTCAATAATGGTCTGATTTGTAAACCGTTAAGTTGATTATTAAATTGATAGCTTGGCACCTTGTTACGCGCATCAATGGATGCTTTAACATTGATATTACCCTGATACAACTCAGCCGTAAGCTGTTTGATATCAATAAGCCCTTGTTTAACTGTAGTGTTTAGCTGCCAATTTTGGGTCAGTAAGTTATCGAGCTTAATTGACTTCGCCTTAAGAGCTAAAGTTAAGTCGATACCTTTAAGTGAGGCAAGATCTGGCTCTGACGTCACTTCAGCATCCTGCTCAGAAGTACCATTTTTATCAGTGTCACTTTCTGCCGATTTAGGCAATAAGGAATTTAAGTCAATGTCACCAAATTCAATATTGAAATCAATTACCGGGACTTTTTTTGCATAGTTAACTGCGAGTTTGGCTGATGCTTGAATACTGTCAACTGAAAGTTTACTGATAACTAGATCAATATTTTTTGTATTTAGTGCCACAGACAAATCAGCCGCGATTGTCGTTTTAACGGTTTTATTAGGTAGATTTTCACCCTCAACTAGATTCTCAATTAACAAGTCGCTGATTTGAATATGATCAATCTTCTGTGAAACCTTAATTTTGCCTGAGCCTGATGAAGATAATTTCATATCAGCTAATTCAGCTTCAAATTCGTATTCCATATCGGCAAATTCACCCAGTGAAAACTCACCTAGGGTAAATGATGTGAGGGTAAAGTGTTGCTCTGAATTTGTTTGCATATCAATAAGATTAATATGCATGTTGGTAATAGATACGCCACCGACATTAAGACTTGATAATGGCATGCTTTTATCAATTTGGTCTGATTCGACATCTTTTGATTTATCATTCTGAGCCGTTGAGGTTAAACCATCAAAACTGGTATTCCCTTGTTTATCGGTAATTAAATTGAGTGTCAAACCGTCTAAACTTAAATTATCAATTTTAACTTGCTGACTAAATAATGGCAGCAAAGCAACGTTAGCCACGGCCTGATTTACTTGCAACATCTGTTGAGGTTGAAAATTATCAGGATTACTTAACGCAATTGAACCAACGTTGATCCCAAGGGTAGGGAAAAAACTCCAGCTCAAATCCTGATCAATTGTTAAAGTTCGTCCGGTATGTTGCTTAACCGCATCAACGACTTGGGGTTTGAAATCATTAATATTGAAAAACACAGTGAGATACAGCACAGCACAAATAACGATTGCAACTATTGATATCACCAACCATTTTATTAGTTTCATAACCAATCCTTAGCTTAAATTTGTTCAAGATACAGGTATTAAATAATAGTCATTATAGTACTAATGCACTGTCACTTATTGCCACACCATTTAAGTCAGCATAAACAGTCATGCCATCCTTGACTTCGATTGAATTTATTTCAATGTTAACACCAATTTCGCCTAGATCTTTTTTGTCCGTTTTAATCGGATTAACGCCTAAAGCCTTAACACCAATATTCATGGTATTAATCGTTGCAACATCACGAATACAACCATATATAACAATTCCTTGCCATCCATTATCCACAGCACTTTGTGCAATCATATCACCTAATAGCGCTCGTCGAGTAGAGCCGCCACCGTCAACAACTAGCACTTTACCCTGTCCTGGCGTTGCCAAAATAGACTTAACCTTTGAATTATCTTCAAAGCACTTAACCGTGACAATTTGCCCGCTAAAAACGGCATGTTGACCAAATGTTTGCCATGGCAAATTGATCAGTTGCAATTCTTGTGGGTATTGGTCAAAAAGATCAGGAAGTAAATCAAGCATAATGCCTCCATGCGACATAAAGAAAAGATTGGATCAGATGTTAAGACTAAATAAATACCTATGAACAAACAAGTGCTTATCTTGCCAAAAGTGAAAGAGTACTAAAGCCACCTGATATTGATGAAGACACATTATCCTCAATGGTGACTCATTTTGTATTACAGGTAAATTAACTGACTAATTTAAGTGACTAATATTTGATTGTTATTTATACTTTGTTTTTTTATTGAGACACAGATTACACATGAAAAATGATTTAGAGCTTGCTCGGGTTATCAATGCCTTTGATGAACTTGAATTTGAGCAGCGTACCACTACCAACCTTGAAAATGCCCGTAACAAACCGCAAATGCGCACTTATATTCAGTCATTGGATTTCAGTCTGCGCCGTCTAAAAATCCTTCAAGAAACGATTAACGAACTTGTTGAAGACAAACAGTCTGATCTATTGCGACAAGAGAAAGTACAAACATATAAAACTAAAATTATTAATTTATCCCGCCAGTACAATATCAGTTATCAAGACGTGCTCAATATTATGGCAAAATCAAAAAAATAAGCATGTATTGATTAATAGGCTCTTTTTGGCTGAATCTTTTAATTCGGTTGTTTTTACCTTTTCTAGGTAGGAAATTTCGCCTATCACGATATCGATGCTGCAACTTTAATATCAACTTCAACATGCAAATATGGCCAATTAAGCATCTGGCATATTAGTGTATAAAACGATTTAATAGTAAATCTCTATAGATATCATCATTCGAGCAATACACCAGTTATAAACCTTGCTTTTAAACTCGCATCACCAAATATTTTAGGGTAATTAAAGTCGATACTCACTTATTGTTACGCTATGCTCGGGCGGTATCGTTGTGCGACATACAAAAGAGCAAGAGAGCTTCCTCGCAATGAATACTTTACAAACTGAATTTTGTTCCATTCTTCGCTAAATCAAAAGCCGCTTATTTACTAGCATGATTGATACTAGGGCTACCGCATGAGTGATTGTATTTTATACAACTCGTGAAAGTTTATTAAACGAAACGCCGTGAAATCATCCATGATGGCTTAACAACTGCGTCTATGCAGTTGATATTCGATTAATAAACTTCCACTAATTGAGCGAAAAGTATTCGCGATCTCACCCTGTGATTGATACTCCTTACTTGTTTAAATTATCTACAACTTTTGAATCAATAAACCTTAACGAATTACGCTTCGCTCTGACTCACTAAACTCTATTTAGCGCCATAAATGAGCATATCCCCTATCTGCAATAAATAACTGGCATTAATTGCTTAACTCTATTTAGGACAAAATGTCCCACACCACCCCAAATAACAGATCTGCATCAAAAAATTAACAACTAACGGGTTTGCCATTTACATTTGTCTTTTATGGATTGATTTAAATCAAGTTCCACCGACAAAGACAAACATATAGTGGAGTAGATCTTATGCAGACCCGACAACAATAAGAAGGTTACGTTATGGATACTCATGCAGCCCTATATGCGCAAGGCCAGCAGCGTTTAGCTTATTTACGCGCTATTGCGCCAAGGCAATCAGTCAGTCTTGAACAGAAAATGGCTGATAACGGCATCACTCGCCGAGACTTTATTAAATGGAGTGCGGCGATGACAGCCATGCTCGCATTACCCTTACCTTTCAGTAATTTGTTCGCAGAAGCTGCTGAACTTGCAGACCGTGTTCCCTTGATATGGCTTCACATGGCTGAATGTACCGGCTGTTCGGAATCCTTGATTCGAACTGATTCACCGAATTTAGACACCCTGATTTTTGACCATATTTCATTGGAATACCATGAAACCCTAATGGCAGCCTCAGGCTGGCAAGCTGAAGAAAATCTTGAGCATGCACTGGCACAATACAAAGGTCGCTATTTATTAGCCGTAGAAGGTGCAATTCCAACAGCCAATAATGGCGCTTTCTTAACCGTTGGTTGTAAAGGTCATACCGGACTTCAGATTGTCAAAGAAGCCGCAGAAGGAGCCGCCGCAATCATATCAGTCGGCACCTGTGCTGCTTTTGGCGGTGTTCAAGCGGCGTATCCAAATCCTACAGGAGCTAAGGGTGTGCATGAGGTTGTCGATAAAACCGTGATTAACTTAGGCGGATGTCCGCCGAGCGAAAAAAATATTGTTGGCACGCTCATGTACTTCATCATGTTCGGTAAGTTACCTGCTCTAGACATGTTTAACCGACCTAAATGGGCTTATGGCGCTCGGGTGCACGATAACTGTGAACGTCGTGGCCGTTTTGATGCCGGTGAATTCGTTGAAACCTTCGGCGACCAAGGCGCTAAAGATGGCTACTGTTTATATAAAGTGGGTTGCAAAGGCCCATACACATATAATAACTGCCCTACTGAAAGGTTTAATCACCACACTAGTTGGCCGGTATTGGCAGGTCATGGCTGTATGGGATGCTCAGAGCCAAACTTCTGGGATGATATGGCTGATTTTGAAAAACCACTCGGACGTCAACTTCTACATGGTATTGATACCACAGCAGACACAATAGGCGCTGTCATACTCGGTGCGACTGTTGTTGGGATCGGCGCACATGCCGTTGCAAGTGTATTTGCTAAGCCATTGGAGGATTAATCATGAACAAACGCGTAGTTATCGACCCTATCACTCGTATCGAGGGTCACTTACGTATCGAAGTTGAAGTAGATGAGAATAATGTCATCACTAAGGCTTGGTCATCATCAACATTATGGCGTGGCATAGAAGTTATTCTTAAAGGCCGTACTCCTATGGATGTCGGTTTAATAGTACAAAGAATTTGCGGAGTCTGCACCTATTCACATTACCGATGTGGTACTGAAGCGGTAGAGAATGCTTTAGGCATGACAATTCCTGTTAATGCCAAATATTTACGCAGCCTCATGCAGTCGTCATTATACATGCATGACCATATCGTACATTTCTATCATTTACATGGATTAGATTGGGTTGATGTCGTCTCAGCACTGGGGGCTGATCCCGCTAAAGCAGCTCAAGATTCACTAAAGTATTCTGACAAACCGATTGCAACGGGCGAAGGAGAACTCCGAGCCGTACAAGAAAGGGTTAAAGGCTTAGTTGAAACAGGCAAGTTAGGCCCATTTGCCAATGCTTATTGGGGCAATGGTACCTATCGATTTACCCCTGAACAAAATTTAATTGCCCTATCGCATTATCTTAAAGCACTTGAAGTCCAACGTGTAGCAGCTGAGATGTTAGCGATATTTGGTGGTAAATCACCACATCCACAATCATTAGTGGTTGGTGGTGTTACATCGGTTCGCGATATGTTAAGCCCTGCTCGTCTTCAAGAATGGAAGCAAAAACATGCCATAGTGCAAGACTTCATTGAAAGAGCTTATCAAGCTGATATCGTTATGGCAGCAGAAGCCTTTGGAACTGAAGCAAGTGTATTAGGCGGCGTCAATGTGAAGAGCTTTTTATGTACCAATGATTTCTTAATGGGTGATGGTCAATACCTGTTTGAACAGGGCGTCATCATGCACGGTGATCTCGCTAACGTGACAGACATTAATCCAGAGTTTATCAAAGAAGATGTCACTCATGCATGGTACAAAGCCGATGGCGCTCAACACCCCTATGATGGCACAACAGTTCCCGACTATACCGGTTTTGTCGAACGTGAAACTGTATATGGGAAACTACCGACCTTAGATGGTGATGGTAAATATTCCTGGGTTAAATCACCAAGGTATCAAGATGAACCTGTTGAAGTAGGTCCCTTGTCTTGTCTGTTAGTTAATTACGCCAAAGGCAACCCAATTGTTGTGGATGCAGTTAACGGATTACTTGCCAGAACAGGTTTACCCATTGAAGCCTTATTTACAACCTTAGGGCGAACCGCGGCACGTATGCTACAAACCGTCCTTGTCGGTCAAGCGAGTTTACACACGTTTGAAGCTTTGATCACCAATCTTAAAAGTGATGAATCAACCTATATCGCACCAGAGATTGATTCAAACAAAGAATATGTTGGCCATGCGATGAATGAAGCACCCAGAGGCATGTTAAGTCATTGGATACGGATTAAAAATGGCAAAGTAGAAAACTATCAAGCCGTTGTACCTACCACATGGAATGCTGGCCCAGTAGATGCTAATGGCAAAATGGGCCCATACGAAGCTTCATTAATAGGTTTAACACTCGAAGACCCAACCAAACCATTAGAAGTGATCCGAATTATTCACTCATTTGACCCATGTATGGCGTGTTCGGTGCATGTTATGGATTATAAAAAGCAGACCTTAGGCCAATTTAAAATTGATCCCAACGGTTTTTAATGTGAGTGAACATATTCAGGAGGGATGACTTATGCAACATCAAGCAACCCATACCAGGCATTATATTTTTACCCCAGCAATCAGAATATTTCACTGGTTAAGGGCGTTATCAATTTTTGTCTTGATTATCACAGGGTTTTACTTAGCTTGGCCATTTTTAGTCGCACCGAGCTCAACTGACGTGCTCGTTCAAGGCTGGCTGCGTTTTGCCCATATCGTATTTGGTTTTGCTTTAACTGCGGTCACCATAGCTCGATTTTATTTGTTTTTTTTCAGTAGACATAATATTGAAAGGCGTTCTTTTAAAGACGTGATGAGTGTGTCGAGCTGGATAAGCCAATTAAAATCATATCTTTGGGTTGGCCACCTTAATAAAGCTGGTGTTTATGGCCCTTTGCAATTTGTTACTTACGTTGCAATTTCGCTTGTGGCTTTGTTTATCTGTATTACGGGTTTGGTGCTATATGCCAATGTATATCATCAAGGTCTAGGTGGAGCATTGTGGCAAATATCGGCTTGGATCACAGCACAAATGGGTGGTTTAGCGTACGTTCGTGTTATACACCATTATTTAATGTGGGCATTTATCATCTTTGTAGTGATCCATGTCTATATGGCGGTGTGGTCAGGAATTCGCTTTAAGCATAATTCGGTTGACTCAATAGTATCCGGTTATGATTATCATAAGGATCATTAAACGCCGTGAAGAAAATACTCATATTGGGTATTGGCAATGTGTTGTACGCCGATGAAGGTATCGGCGTACATTTTGTCAATTACATCCAAGATAAATATAAATTTAGCCATCCTAACCATCAGTTAGACTTAATTGATGGTGGCACCTTAGCCCAAAGCTTAATCCCCTTAATTAGCCAATATGATCAGCTCATTGTTGTCGATACCGTTAACAGTAACCATGCTTGTGCCGGTGATGTGTTCTTTTTTGATTTTGACCATGCACCAGCGGAAATAGACTGGCAAGGCAGTGCACATGAAGTTGAAATGCTGCAAACACTGACCATGATGGATATGGTTGGCGACCGCCCTGTGACTCAAGTGCTGGGTGTTATTCCCACGGTGATTGAACCTATGACATTAGGACTGACACCAGCGCTTATCAATGCGATCCCAACGATGGAAAAAGCCTTAATCTCCTATTTAACAACACTCGGTATGGTTGTCGAACAAAAAGCATCAATTCAAATTGAGGATGTTATTCCAGATGCCTATAAACGCGGAGTTAACCATGAAGCACTTTATTCAGTTTGAATTTATTTGCCTAAAATCGGTGCCGCTTTATGAACACCTGTGTCAGCAATATGCGCTCGACACCGCAATATCGATTAACTTCGGTATCGTTACCGATGAACAGCAGCATATCCATTATATCATTGAAGCTAATGCCGAGCAGGCTGAATTAGAACAACTTGCGGATAAAATTGCGGCCGATTTTTTACTCTCTGTGTGGTTAGTTGATACCAATATTCAGCGCATGTCTGAGCCACAATACCCAATATCAGCGACACTGGGGAAAAGTGCTGCCGCGCCATTGTTATTTTGCCAACATTGCCAACCACTCTTTGGCGATAATCAAAGTCCGCAGTTCGGTAAAATAGACCTAGTTTGCCATCATTGTCATGGTGAAACAAAACTTACTGCGGCGCAGCAAGGTTTAACCCAGCATGATATTCATGCCTTGGTTGATACCTTATTAACGCAGGGAACATTACCCTTGCAAAGTGAAGCATTAACACTTTCACTTAACGAACCATTACAACCAAAAACTCACGTGACTCAGGCAAAACAAACTACCTATGTTCGGCCACATATTTTGATTTGTAATCCGAACACCTTAAACGCACAATTAACCGTGAATGATTACCAAGTTCTGGCATTATCAAGCATCGAGAAGCCCGTTGTAACTCTCGCAAGTTGTGACAAACAACATAGCCTAGAAAATTGTAATCATGCCGTGCGCTATGATGTGCAATTTGCCTATAACCGTTTGCTGCAAGTGATATGCGAACGTTTGCGTCAAAAAGGTATTAACTGGATATACTTAAGTCCGTTAACTGACTTATTAAATACAAACCAGGCATTACGATTAGCCAGAGTAAATCAACAATGGGTTGAAATCAGTAAAACCTCAACAACTGAAATTGATATTGCCGCTGTATGTTTACATCAACAATCCACATTCTCTAATTCAACAAGCCAATATATCGCCGTAGATAAATCACTCTCAAGCAGTGTGTCTCAGCAAGTTTACTTAAGCTGTAAACCATCGCAGCATAACCAGCTTGAGTCATTACCTAATGAACAACTTACACATAAAAACATCGAGCAGCATTTAGGTTATCGTGCCCTGCTTGGCTGTTTGTCTGGTTATCCTGACAAACCTAAACACGCTGCCGTATTGTATTTTAGCCAACAACAAAAGAGTGAAATTGCAACCATTGATGGTCAAAGTCAGTTTGAATGTTTTTTCACGTTTACTGAAATACCACAAAACGGTTATGAAATTTGCCACCAGTTATTATCGAGTAAACAAGCGCCTTTACTGGTTAAATATAAGCAACAATTCCCGCAAAGTTATCTTAGGTTACTTGACCTTAAATTGAATAATGAAACCGCCAACTTAAGCAGTTTATTAACGGTTGCAGCGATCATTATTGGTTGCCCGGTAAACGAACATGCTCAACATGCTGTCCATCAACAATTATTAGATGGCATCATCAGCTCTGCTGAATGCTACCGAGGCAATAATGCGCCAAGAATTGATTTCCCTTTGATTAAAGGAGAAGCGGTAAGAAGTCTCAATTGGTGTAAAACACTGGGTACCTTGATGAGCTTTAAAATTGCTGGCGAAGCAGATAAAGCCAAACTCGCTTATGGTTTTTTTGACTCTTTCGCTGATTATTTAAGTAATTGGTTAGAACATTTGGATCAGAATATTGGCATCAAACAAATCGTATTAGCGGGAACTGAATTTAGCTATCCCCCTTTAGCGAAACAAATACAGCTGAGAATAGGTAAAAACTTTCCATTAACCGTTAATCCTCAGTTAGATTTAGAGGGCGCCAATATTGCAGTTGGCGGTTTATTACTGCCAATTCGTCGACGCGGTAGCCACACTTAATGAACGAAAAATCAGCCTTGTTAATACAAAAGCAAATAACCGCTAAAGGGATAGTTCAAGGCGTAGGATTTAGACCTTATGTTTACCGTTTAGCTGATACCCTAAAGCTTAAAGGCACAGTGTTAAATGACAGCAGAGGTGTTGAAGTGGTATTACAAGGCAGTAAGGAGCAAATTGATGCGTTCATCTTTGAGCTACAAACTGCCCCGCCAGCGCTGGCCCGTATTGATGAATTAATTTGTATCCAGCAAGATATCATTGAAGTATTTGAACAATTCATCATTTTAAAAAGTGAAACGAATGATAGTCAGGCCATTGTTGCGGTATCAGCCGATAAAAGTACCTGCCAAGATTGTCTGGATGAAATAAACAGCCCGGCTAATAGACATTATCTCTACCCTTTTACGAATTGCACTAATTGCGGCCCCCGCTATACCATTATTAACCAACTACCATACGACCGCCATTTAACCTCTATGGCAAGTTTTTCGATGTGTGATGACTGCGCTAAGGCTTATCATGATCCACTAGATAGGCGATATCACGCTCAACCGGTCAGTTGCCCAACCTGTGGCCCACAATTACGCTTATATGTAGAAAATGAATGGGTCGATTGTCCATCACAGCATGTCATTGGCATTACAATAAAATTATTATCCCAAGGTAAAATAATTGCCCTTAAAGGTTTAGGTGGATTTCACTTAATATGTGATGCGACCAATGAACAAGCAGTATCAAGGTTAAGACAGCGTAAAAAACGTCCCGCCAAACCCTTAGCCGTTATGGTACCTAATTTGCAGCAAGCCCAACGACTTGCAACAGGCACAGATTCAGAATGGCAAGTGTTAAGCAGTGCAGAAAGACCCATTACATTATTGGACAAATTATCGCCCAGGAATGGAGAAAAACCTTTACTGGCAGATTCCGTAGCACCCGGCATAGACCGAATCGGTCTATTTTTACCTTACACTCCGTTACATCATTTATTACTCGATGTATTTAACAAACCCATTGTGGCGACAAGTGCTAATCGCAGCGGCGAACCTATCATAGGGGATATCGCTGGAATTTTTACATGTTTAGATGACGTCGTTGATGCAATTGTTGACCATAATCGACCGATAGCCAATGCCTGTGATGATAGCGTGGTACAAGTGATTAATGAGCAGTTACAAGTGATCCGTCTTGCCAGAGGATACGCCCCGCTCACGCTTAGCCATGGTTTAACCACATCAAGCATAAAGCCAATACTTGCCGTTGGCGCACAACAGAAAAATACCATTGCGCTAGCATTTAATCGCAATATGATTTTATCACCGCATATTGGCGATTTATTTAGCATTGAAGCTGATCAATATTTTAAGGACAATTTAGCGACCTTTAAGCGACTTTATCAATTTAGACCTAGTGCAATTGTCAGTGATCATCATCCAGATTATTCCCCCAGTAAATGGGCTAGACAATTTGTTCAACATCATCACGGTGTCGATTTAGTGTCAATTCAGCATCACTTTGCACATATTCTTTCGGTTATGGCGACTAATCAATATCAGCAAAAAGTAATCGGTTTTAGTTTTGATGGTACAGGCCTAGGGGATGATGGTGAGCTTTGGGGCAGCGAGGTAATGCTTGTCGATACCAGCCAATTTACCACTCTAGGCCATTTTAGTTCGTTTAAATTAATTGGTGGAGAGCAAGCCATCAAACAACCCGTTCGTATCTTACTATCATTGTTATTTGAAACCTTATCCCTTGAAAAGGTAAAACAGTTACCGATTTCGGCAATACAGAAATTAAGTAATACGACCCTGAATAATCTACACAAATTATGGCTCAATAATCACCATTGTATTCCCTGTCGTTCAGTTGGCCGCCTTTTTGATGCATTGGCCGTAGCATTAGGACTGATTGACACAAACCAGTTTGAAGGACAAGCCGGAATGATGATTGAATCTCAAGCGGCCAAAATGGATTTAAGTCACCAGCATCCCAGCATCGATTTACCCGAATTATCAATAACGTCACTAGAGGTCGATAATAAAACCGTCTGGCAAAGCCAAGCACTGTTTCACCAAATAATTAACCTAATCTCGCAAGTTCAGACGCCAAACGACACATTAATATCACACCTTTGCCATCAGTTTATCCAAGCTATAGCTGATGCAGTCAATGATATCGCTCAGCAATACCCTCAATATCCATTAGTGTTTAGCGGCGGCGTGTTTCAAAACAAACGTTTATTAACGCGTTGTTTAATAGATGCTAACAATCAACAACATCAGGTTCTTCCATCTCAATATGTACCCGTTAATGATGGTGGCATTGCTTTAGGTCAACTTTGGCATGGGTTAAATAACCAGCAAAATGATAACTTGATCACAAAGCTGAATTAACCTTTCATTAACAGTAAAACAATTCAATAAAACTGATTTTCATCAATGTTTTGAGCTAAAAATTATCGCAGACTGTGTTTATTGACATCTAGTTAGGAAAGATTATGTGCCAGGACTGCGGCTGTTCAATTACTCATGACCATCACGATCATTCGTTTAAAACGAATCCTCAATTGAATGATAAAAAAACCTTATCTGTCATTCATAAAATCCTCAGTAAAAATGATCTTGAAGCACAGCATAATCGCGGTCATTTTAATCAGCATCAAGTTACAGCATTTAATATCATGAGTAGTCCAGGCAGTGGCAAAACCACTCTTTTGGAACACCTAGGCCTACACTCAACCTTAAAATATGCAGTAATTGAAGGTGATTTAGAAACATCACGAGACGCAGACCGATTAATTGCCAAAGGCATTTCGGCCTACCAGATACAGACAGGTTCAGCCTGTCATTTAGATGCCTTTATGGTTCATAGTGCCTTACATCACATTAAGTTAGATGAATTAGATATTTGCTTTGTGGAAAATGTTGGCAATCTGGTTTGTCCTGCCAGTTACGATGTAGGTACACATAAAAATATCGTGTTGTTATCTGTGCCTGAAGGTGACGATAAAATCGAAAAATATCCGGTCATGTTCCGTAAAGCCGATGTGGTTGTCATCACCAAAACCGACTTACTGCCCTATTTTGACTTTGATATTGAACACGCGAAATCAGCGCTTTATAAGCTCAACCCCCATGTAGAATTAATCACGCTATCGGTTAAAGAGGCAGAAACATTTACCCCATTGGTAAACTGGCTTGCCACTGCACACGACGACAATCTAACCGCAACCATTCAGGGGGCATAACCATGTGTTTATCGGTGCCTTCACAAGTTGTCAGTATTCATGATGATGCCAGCGTAACAGTTGACACTATGGGCGTTAAACGCCGAGTCAGTAGTCATTTAATGTCTGAACCATTAGCCATTGGTGATTACGTGCTGATCCATATAGGCTTTGTAATGAACAAAATTGATCATGAAGATGCAAAGCAAAGCCTGGCCTTATACCAGGAAATTGTTGCATCGATGAATGAGCATGGTGAATAGCATGCAATTAACCAATCTTTACCAAGGCTTTAGAGACCCAGCTACGATCCATTCGTTGGCAAATGAAATTACAAAACTGGCATCCAAATTAGACTCCGATGTCAATATCATGGAAGTCTGCGGCGGTCATACTCATACCATCATGAAATATGGCTTATTGCAGCTGTTACCTGAGAATATCAAATTTATTCATGGTCCTGGTTGCCCCGTATGTGTGATGCCAAAAGAGCGTATCGATCATGCTATTGCCTTAGCCAATCAACCCAATGTTATCTTAGTCAGTTTAGGTGACATGATCAGAGTGCCTGGTTCAACCGGTAGCCTAGCTAATCACCGTGCTAAGGGGTGTGATATCAGGCCGATTTATGATCCACTTGACACCTTAAAAATTGCAGAGGACAACCCTGATAAAACAGTGATATTTTTTGCGATCGGCTTTGAAACCTCTACCCCTATGACTGCAGTATTGATTGAGCAAGCTGAGCAGCAAGGAGTCAATAATTTACTGTTTCACATTAATCATGTGCTTGTGCCTCCGGCAATTGATGCCGTTATGTCAGAGAAAAATGCCAAAGTGAATGCTTTTATTGGCCCAGCACACGTTAGTGTGATTTCTGGCTCAAAAATCTATCAAACCGCGGTTGATCAATACCGCACGCCAGTCGTGGTATCCGGTTTTGAACCCGTCGACGTGATGCAATCGATTTTGTCTATTGTTAAACAAAAAGCAGCTAATGAAGCCAGACTTGAAGTCCAATATACCCGTTCTGTCACTTTTGACGGCAATGTTCACGCCCAACAATTAGTTAATCGTTACTTTGAGTTAAGAGACGAATTCAGGTGGCGCGGACTAGGGCCGATTGCTAAATCAGCACTCAAGCTTAAAGCTGAATTTATTCAACGCGATGCAGAACATCATTTTAAATCAGTGTTGCCTACAGAGCCAATCGATGATCACAAAGCATGCCAGTGCGGTGATATTTTACGTGGTCTTGCCAGTCCTAAAGAGTGCAAAGTATTTGGTCGCGGTTGTAGTCCACAAACGCCATTAGGTAGTTGCATGGTCAGTTCAGAAGGCGCATGTAACGCTTACTATCGTTACGGAGAAATACCCCATGGTTGATGCAAATAACACCATTCAACTCAGTCACGGTGGTGGTGGCAAAGAAATGGATCATTTAATCAAGTCACTGTTCTTTATGGCTTTTGATAATCCCATACTGCGCGCCGAAGAAGATGCCGCCAAACTTCATTTAAATGGACCTGTCGCGTTTACGACCGACTCTTTCACCGTATCGCCACTTTTCTTTGCGGGGGGCAATATAGGAAAATTGGCCATTGCAGGCACAGTTAACGATCTTGCCATGATGGGCGCAGAACCTGAATACCTCAGTTGTAGTTTTATTATTGAAGAAGGGTTTTCAATAGCTGACCTTAAAATTATAGTCGAAAGTATGGCTGAGGAATTACAACAATCAGGCGCACGTATTGTCTGTGGAGACACCAAAGTGGTGCCGCGTGGGTGTGCGGATGGCTTGTTTATCAATACCACAGGCATTGGCAGAATTATCATGCCAAATATATCGACAAAAAACCTAGCAGCAGATGATGTCATCATTGTCTCTCGTGATATTGGTCGACATGGTGCAGCAATACTCATGGCAAGAGAAGGACTTGAACTTGAGTCAGATCTCACCAGCGATTGTGCCAGCCTATGGCCAATGGTTGAGCAATTAATTGCCGCAAACATTCCCATTCATGCAATGCGAGATGCAACCCGCGGTGGACTTGCAGCCGTATTGAATGAATGGGCTAAAGCTTCCAATGTGGGCATTAAGTTAATAGAAAAAGATATTCCCATTGCCGATGAAGTCAAAGGCTTGTGTGAACTATTTGGATTTGAAGCGCATGACTTAGCCAATGAAGGCACTTTTGTGATTGCGCTTCCCCGTGAAGCCGCCGATGGCGCGGTTGAAATATTACAACGCTACGGACATTGTGAAAAAGCCTGCATTATTGGCAATGTTGTTGATGCGCATAACGGCAGAGTGGTATTAACAACCCCATGGGGAAGCCATCGTTACTTAGACTTACCACAGGGTGAATTACTGCCAAGGATTTGTTAATGCACGAATACTCTATCGTTATGGCGCTAATTGAACAATGCGAAGCATTAGCAAAGCAGCATAATGCAATTGCGATTGAACGCGTTAACATAAAAGTGGGCATCTTAAGCGGTGTAGAACCAAGCCTTTTAGCGCAAGCATTTAACTCGTTCAAATTAGATGGAATATGCACCAACGCGAGTTTAAACATGCAGATCCAACCTTTAGTATTGCAATGCAATACCTGTAATAAACGCACAGAGCAGATGCATCGAGTGGTGTTATGTCCAGATTGCAATTCAGCGGATACCCTTGTTGTTGACGGTGAAGACATGATGTTAATGCAATTAGAAATGGATACCTAGATTTTGGCCGCTACATCACCTTAACGGTAATTTGATAGCAAAAATAACGCGTTACCAATACATAAAAATAAGGAAATAGTAATGAATAAATTCATCTGGTCTCTCTCTTTAATGGCTATTTCTGGCGCCGCTTTGGCCCATGAAGGACATGGTGCGCCTGGGTTGTTTCATCATTTTGAACAAATGGCGCCTGCAATCATTTTAGTGGCTGTAGTCGCAGGTATTATTTGGAAAATGAAAAAATAGTTAGCCAATACTGACAAACAGCTTCAGCTAAAAGTATTAATTGACTGGCCATTACATTCAATATGTGATGCTAAATAACCTCGGCTCTGGTAAAGAAAAAGGCTAACCAGTAGCTCAGGTTAACTATACTCGCTTGTTAATCCATACTCGCTGCAAACAAAAACGCACTCAGTTGAGTGCGTTTGTTTATATCATCTCAATGTTTTAGTTAGCCTTTTAATGCGCTATCAATCATTTGCTGTGCTTGTAAAATGATGGCATCTAAATGTTGTTGGCTGATAAAACTTTCGGCATAGATTTTAAACAGAGCTTCAGTGCCAGATGGTCGAGCGGCAAACCAGCCGTTTTCTGTAGTCACTTTAATCCCACCAATCGGCGCATTATTGCCAGGTGCGTGTGACAAAATTGCAGTTATCGTTTCGCTAGCAAGAGTAGTATCAGTAAAACTTTGACTATTTAATTGCTCAAATTTAGCTTTTTTCTTCAAGCTGATCGGGCTATCAATTCGGCTATAGAAGCTTTCACCAAACTCGGCGGTTAACTCTTGATATCTTTGCGACGGCGTTTTTCCTGTCACAGCAGTCATTTCTAGGGCCAGTAAGGCCAAGATAAAACCATCTTTATCTGTACACCATGTGCTACCATCTCGTTGCAAAAATGCTGCACCAGCGCTTTCTTCACCACCAAACGCAATGGTACTGTTGGCCAAACCATCGACAAACCATTTAAAGCCAACTGGCACTTCCAAACAAGCACGATTTAAACTGGCACATACTCTGTCGATCATGGCACTCGATACCAATGTTTTACCGATTGATAAAGACTCTGCCCATTGTGGGCGATGACGAATTAAGTAATCAATCGCTACCGCTAAATAATGGTTGGGATTCATTAAACCAAATCCAGGACACACAATACCATGGCGGTCATAATCAGGATCGTTTCCGACGCATAAATCAAAATTTTCGCTGTGTTGTAATAAACCGGCCATGGCAAAAGGTGATGAACAATCCATACGGATCTTGCCATCTTTGTCTAATGTCATGAAACTAAAGGTTGGATCGACCAACTCGTTTACTAAGGTAATATCTAAACCATAACGTTGGGCAATATGCTGCCAATAATAAATACCTGAGCCTCCTAGAGGATCAACACCTAAACGCAAATTGGCTTTTTTAATGGCTTCAAAATCAATCACCTCAGCTAAAGACTCAACATAAGGCGCAATAAAATCGGTTTCTTTTACCCAACCTGAAGCAAGTGCAACGCCATAATTGACTTTTTTAACGCCACTTAATTGCTGCGCTAAGTATTGGTTCGCTTTATCTTCAATTTGCTTGGTTATTTCACCTTCAGCAGGACCACCATGTGGCGGATTGTACTTAATCCCACCATCTTGAGGAGGATTATGTGACGGAGTGATAATTAAACCGTCAGTTAAAGCAACAGGTTTATTTTTGTTAGCACTAATGATGGTTTGTGACACCACAGGTGTAGGGGTAAAACCATCGTTGGCTTGAATCAGCACGTTAACTTGATTCGCCGTCAGCACTTCGACAACAGACATAAATGCGGCATAGGATAAGGCATGAGTATCATAGCCGACAATCATAGGCCCGGTAATGTTAGCGGCTTGACGATAATCAACCACAGCCTGAGCAATAGCCCAAATATGATTCTGATTGAAGCTTGATTTAAAAGCACAACCACGATGACCGGAAGTACCAAAGGTCACTTTTTGTTGAACATCTTCAACATTTGGGATCATTCGGTAGTAGTAACTCATTAACTTAGGAATATTCACTAAATCTGCTGGTAATGCTAACGTCCCTGCTCGCTCATGAATTGCCACGCCGCGTCTCCTTGTTATCGATTAAATGTATTTTGCTATAGTAGAAGCTTGTTGGGCATCACACCCAAGATGGATAAGGACTTCAGATAAAATGGTTTGTTTTTTTGCAGTATTATTATTAGTTGTTACCCAATAACCACTTTGTCCAATTTCTTTCGGATTTGCAGATTGACTTGCATCTAATAATGCTTGTTTTGAACGGGCAAAATATAGACGCCCTTTGCCTTGAATTTGCAATACCTGATCAAAATGACTGCCTGCTTGGTTAGCCAATGCATCAAGCAAAAACATAAAACGACCAACCGCACCCTTCTGCTGACTGATCAAATGTTCGTTAATCACAGCGTTAAAATCCATAGTTGAAGATGAGGCATTAACGGATTTTGTCGCTTCAGCCACTTGCGCGGCAGGAGGGGTTGAAATCGATTCGGTTGTTACTGATGCCTTAACGGGTTCATTAACCAGCTTTGATGTTTCAGCTTTGACTTGAGCGCGATGATTGACTAATTGCTCAACAATGGTTTTTGCCTTATTAAATAAAGCGTCCCTTGCATTGGCGTCAAGCGCATCAAGACCTGGCTGACTAATAGAGTCAGGTGTATGATCGGCAACATATTCAACGGGAAGACCTAACAAACGACGTAAAATCTCTGAAGCACTCTCACCAATTCTTTCAGTCTTGCTTGCAATAAAACGGTAAAGTTCTTCATCAATTTCAATGTATTTCATTTCAATCATCCTTTTGTGTGTCGAAGATATAATCACAATTGCAGTTAACAACGGCGTATAAGACCATACCTTGCGAATTCAATTTATTCTTTTTAGATCGATTGCGATCGTTTATCGTGCCAGTTTAAGCTAAGCCTCGGGCAAGAATAAAGCCCCAAATTGATTAATTGATAGATATTCAACATTAACTGACTACTTTATTCATAAATCGCTATCATGTTGCAGATTAAATCGACAACAAAACTTGATTTGCTCCCCGTCATCACGCAGAATTTGCCGCCATCAGAGTCAGATAGTTAGGCAAGTAAATGCATTACGTCACCTCAGGCAATGGCGAACCCGTTATTTTAATCCACGGTTTGTTTGGCAATTTAGATAATTTAAAGTCATTAGGTTTATCCCTTGAAGCAGATTTTCAAGTGATTCGTGTTGATGTGCCAAATCATGGTTTAAGTGAACATTGGAACACCATGGACTACCCAACCTTAGCCAAAGCCGTTATAGACTTAATCGATAAACTTGGATTTGATTGCGTAAAACTCGTCGGCCATTCCATGGGCGGTAAAATCGCTATGGCAGCCGCGCTATTATATCCTCAGCGCATCACCAGTATCGTTGTCGCTGATATTGCACCTGTTAGCTATCAACCACGTCATCAACTGTTTTTTGCAGGGCTGACCTCATTACCATTGAATCAAAACACAACCCGTAAATCTGCGCTAACCCATTTGATTGATGCTGGTATTGATGAAGGAACGGCTCAATTTCTGCTGAAAAATTTACAGCGCACTGAGTCAGGTTTTGAGTGGAAGATGAATTTATCTGGGCTAATTGATTGCTACGATCGTATCATTGATTGGCAGTTAACAAAGGATAATCGACCACTACAATACAATAAACCTTGCCTGTTTATTCGTGGCGGAGACTCAAACTATGTCACTGCTGAACATCGTGATGCCATTATTCAGCAGTTTCCGAAAGTCACAGCTAAAACACTAAATGGTACAGGTCATTGGTTACATGCACAAAAGCCTGAGATATTTAATCGAATTGTCGGCGAGTTTTTGCGCTAAACCGACGACTATTTTTCAAGCATTTACACTGAGGCAGATAGCCGTTGCGAGTATGATGTGATATATTCGCGCCTCTTTTTTGCCGTAAAAGAAATCTTTAAAAGGTAAAGTATGCTGAATCAATATATGGAACAAATAGAAAGCCTCAGTTTGGATTTCTTTTTTGCAGCAATTTTCTTTTTTATTGGTATGGCCATCAGGGATGTACTGAATCAAGGTAATGTACCGAAATTCGGGCGATTAATCGTCTGGGGTGTATTATTTTTAGGCTGTGCTGGTTTTGTGGCAAAAGGCATTATTCAAATGACCTGGGAAGGTTCAGGTATTGGTTAATAAGAGATATGGCAAAAGAAACAGCAGATAGAACGACCATTGACCTTTTTGACAGTGAAAAACGACGTGGAAGACCCAGAAGTAATCCACTGACTCGTGAACAACAATTAAAGATCAATAAACGTAACCAAATTCAGCGTGATCGCGCTAACGGTTTAAAGCGAATAGAGTTAAAGGTGTCACAAGATTTATACGACGCCTTGAATCAACAGGCTTTGGCCAGTAACATCAGTCGTAGCCAGTTAATCGAGCATATTCTGCAACAGCAAGTCGACAACTGATTCATTTTTCGAACATCGCACTAAGCGAAATTGATATTGAAAGGATACCCCATGGCAACTGTAGGTCTATTTTTCGGTAGCGACACTGGTAACACCGAAGCTGTCGCCAAGATGATCCAGAAGAAACTGGGCAAGCAAATGGTTGATGTTAAAGACATCGCCAAGAGTACTAAAGAACAAATCGCAGAATATGATCTGTTATTATTCGGCATCCCAACTTGGTATTACGGAGAAGCACAATGTGACTGGGATGATTTTTTCCCTGAACTTGAGCAAATCGACTTTAATGACAAGTTAGTGGCTATTTTTGGTTGTGGTGACCAAGAAGATTACGCAGAGTACTTCCTAGACGCTATGGGCATGGTCCGTGACATCGTTGAAGCTCGTGGTGGTATTATTATCGGTAACTGGCCAACCGAGAGCTATGATTTTGAAGCTTCAAAAGGCCTTGCCGACGCAGACCACTTTGTGGGCTTAGGTATTGATGAAGATCGTCAACCTGAATTAACCGAAGAACGTGTTGATGCCTGGGTTAAACAAATTTACGAAGAAATGTGTTTAGCGGAACTTGAAGGTTAATCATCACCAATTAACTTTCAACAAAAGCGGCTAATTTTAGCCGCTTTTTCGTCTAATTAATTTGAAAACATACAACACAAATATACAGCTACATGAGTTTACTAGAATCATCTCACATAATGATCGTTTGTTTATCTTGTATGGCTACAGGAGCATATTTTGGATGTAGACTCAATTCCTATCAATGCTAACCACTGGGACATTTTTTGCGTTGTTGTTGATAATTATGGTGATATAGGCGTCACCTGGCGTCTAGCCAAACAACTGGCTGCTGAATACGCAATCACGGTTAATTTATGGGTGGACGATCTTAAAAGCTTTTCTCACATTTTGCCTGAACTTGATGCTGGTCAAGCCTATCAGACCTTTTTTGGCGTTAACATTATTCACTGGAATGATTCATCAATTGAAGAATATTCACCAGGCCAATGCTTAATTGAGGCTTTTGCCTGTGAAATACCTTCATCGATAATTGAAGGGCTGACTAAATTAAAGCAAACTAATCCAATAGAATTGCCAATCTGGCTCAATTTAGAATACTTGTCGGCAGAAGATTGGGTTGAGGGTTGCCACGGCTTACCCTCATTTCAAACCAATGGATTGCAGAAGTATTTCTATCTGCCAGGATTCACAGATAAAACCGGAGGATTAATTTGCGAGCAAAATCTGTTTCAATTACGTGATAACTGGCAAAGCGATGATGCCAATAAGATGGCATTGTTTAACCAATTAGGTTTACGTGGCATTGAGCCTAATCACCGCGTCATTTCAGTATTTAGTTATGAAACACCATCATTGTTAGGCTTAATTCAATCCTGGCAGGCAGAGAAGTCCCCTATCCATGTGCTTATCCCAAAAGGAAGAAGTTTAAATAGCCTCACATCCATATTAGCTTGTTCGGTTGATAAGCTTGTCGCGGGTCAGCAATTCAACTTAGATAATGTGACATTGCACATACTGCCGATGACAGATCAACAAGGTTACGATCGACTATTATGGAGTTGCGATTTTAACATTGTTCGCGGTGAAGATTCCTTTTTACGCGCTCAATGGGCTGCAAAACCGTTTATTTGGCACATTTATCCGCAAGAAGATGATTATCACCTAATAAAATTAGAAGCTTTTATGCAAATTTACTGCGATAATCTAGCGCCTGATTTAGCTAAGCCATGGTGCGAATTGAACCTGTCGTTCAACCAAGGTAATCAAATTGACACAGTCAATCATTGGCAAAAACTCGAATTTAATCATTTGCCCTTATTGCAACACGCAAAAACATGGCCAATGACAGCATTAAATAGTGCAGATCTTGCTACTAGACTAGTTCAATTCGTGAAAAGTCGCTAAGATACTGCTCGAAATTAAAATCGATATCGATAATTTATAGGAAATAGTGTAATGAAAACTGCTCATGAAATCCGTCCTGGTAACGTGATCATGTTAGATGGCAGCCCATGGGTTGTGCAAAAAACTGAAACAACTCGTTCTGGCCGTAACGCTGCAATCGTTAAGTTAAAACTAAAAAACTTATTACTTGATTCAGGTACTGAACAGACGTTTAAAGGCGAAGACAAGTTAGACGATATCATTCTAGAACGTCTTGATTGTACTTATTCTTACTTCGCAGATCCTATGTATGTATTTATGGATGAAGAATACAACCAATATGACGTTGAAGCTGATAACTTAGGTGATGCAGCAGCATATATCGTTGATGGTATGGAAGATCAGTGTCAAGTGACTTTCTATAATAGCAAAGCGATTTCAGTAGAACTTCCTGTTCATATCGTGCGTGAAGTTATCTACACTGAGCCTTCAGCTCGTGGCGATACTTCTGGTAAAGTCATGAAGCCAGCTACCATCACTGGCGGCGGTACTGTGACTGTTGCTGATTTCGTTAAAGTTGGCGACAAGATTGAAATCGACACTCGTACTGGTGAATTTAAAAAGCGTGTTTAATCACATTTTGTAAATTCCCCAAAAGCCAGCTTAATCGCTGGCTTTTTTGTATCTTGGCAGCACAATATGCCAATTAAGATAAAATTACCCCCATTAAATAAGATTTAAACACTAATTTTTAACATCAAAACAGCGTAAACCACTAAAAAACTCGAATAATTTCATTACCAAACACTTCCACAAAGCCATTAAATTCGTTATGGTTCGCCTACTTAGTTGTATTTTAACGAGAGCGGTATGCGTCCAATCATCAAATCCAATAAATTAGATACTGTGTGTTACGACATTCGTGGACCAGTTCATAAAGAAGCCCGTCGCTTAGAAGACGAAGGCCATCGCATTTTAAAGCTGAATATCGGTAATCCCGCACCGTTTGGATTTGAAGCCCCAGAAGAAATCGTTAGAGATGTCATATTAAACTTGCCCAGTGCCCAAGGTTATTGCGAATCTAAAGGCTTATTTTCTGCTCGTAAAGCCATTGTGCAACATTACCAATCCCAAGGGGTATTCGGCGTTGATATTGAAGATATTTATATCGGCAATGGTGCTTCTGAACTGATCGTAATGGCCATGCAGGGCTTACTTAACCCAGACGATGAAATGTTGATCCCGTCACCTGATTACCCTCTTTGGACAGCTGCCGCCAATTTGGCCGGCGGTAAGGCTGTACATTATCGCTGTGATGAAGAAGCTGATTGGTTTCCTGACATTGAAGATATCAAAAGTAAAATAACCCCTCGCAGCCGCGGCATTGTTTTAATTAACCCTAACAATCCAACCGGCGCTGTGTATTCAAAAGAATTAATCGAACAGGTCATTGAGCTTTGCCGTCAGCACGATTTGATTTTATTTTCTGATGAAATTTACGATAAAATTTTATATGACGAAGCGCAACATGTCCCAGCGGCGCTGCTTTCAGATGACATTTTAACTGTTACCTTCAATGGACTTTCTAAAGCCTACAGAGCGGCTGGTTTTAGAGTGGGTTGGATGATGCTTACCGGCAACCTCAAAGCTGCAAAAAGCTATATTGAAGGTTTAGAAATGCTTGCATCCATGCGTTTGTGCTCTAACGTACCTAATCAACATGCGATCCAAACAGCACTGGGCGGTTACCAATCTATCAATGAGTTAATTTTGCCCAATGGTAGACTCACAATACAACGCGATGCCTGCTATGAGATGTTAAACTCTATTCCTGGCGTAAGCTGTAAAAAACCCAAAGGTGCCTTGTACGCATTTCCTAAACTCGACATGAAAAAGTTTAATTTACGCGATGATGAACGTCTGGTTTTTGAGCTACTCAAACAAAAGAAAATTTTGTTGGTACAAGGAACTGCGTTTAATTGGCCAGAACCTGATCACTTAAGAGTGGTTTTCTTACCACATAAGGAAGATCTGACTAAAGCATTAAATGAGTTTGGCAATTTCTTAGAAGATTATCGCCAATAAACAGTAGTTTCATCCATATATCAAAAATGGGCTGATTGATTCAGCCCATTTTTGTTTCATCAGGTATGATAACTTATCCTACCGTAATAATTGATAAGGAAAACAATGAAACAAAGTACCTTTATGGCATGGATAACTCGTTTGCCATTGTTAAAGAGATGGGCATTGATGCACTGTTTTCAAGAAGAAAATGTTTCAGAGCATTGTCATCAAGTTGCCGTTATTGCGCATTTATTGGTAGTAATTAAAAACACACGCTTTGGTGGCACACTAAATCCTGAAAAAGCTGCGACTTTAGCACTTTACCATGAAGTATCAGAAACCAAATTACAGGACATCAACTCAAATACAAAATACCATAATCCAGAATTCACCAAAGCATTTAAGCAACTAGAAGATTTAGCCGAAAAAGAATGCCTAGCCACCCTACCAGAAGACTTACGCGCAGCAATGGAGCCATTGATTGTGCAAGCTGAGGTTGATCCTGAATATAAAGCCATTGTAAAAGCGGCTGATATCTTACAAGCCTACGTCAAAACTAAAAATGAGCTCAGATTTAATAACAATGAATTTGAACATGTAAAACAAAATCTAGATCGCAAATTGGCAGAACTTGAAGCAAGCATGCCGGAAGTAAAATGCTTTATCGATATTTTCCTCGATAGCTGTACGACAACCTTAGATAAATTAAGTGAAGTGAAGTATTAATAAGCAATCCGTACTCACCCTTTTAACTCCTTAGTAGAAACACCGATTACAATTGCAGTATATTGTTTTTTATCTTGGTTTAATTTAGTGAACACGTATTCAAGGCATTTAAAAAACTTGTTATTTACACTATGATTAGCCAGCTAATTTATAATTCAGATCGGAAGTAATATGGACAAGCAAGTGAGCTCTCGCAGTACCAAAGAAAAAGCCCTTAGACTTAATTTGGACGACAAAAAATACGGCACGATTGTAGAAATTGGTGCAGGCCAGGAAGTGGCGCGTAATTTTTTCGTAGCAGGTGCCGCCGCTGGGACGATTGCTAAAACTATGTCAGCTTATGACATGAAGTTTTCCGATGCAATTTATGGCGTACAACAAAATGGCCGTTATGTGAGTAAAGGCCGTGTACTTGCCATGATGGAGCAAGAATATGACTTAGTGGTAGAACGAGTTGCCGATGTACGCTCTCGCTCATCACGATACTTTAGTTATGCTGCCACTGTTGCCGCTAAAAGCTTTAATCGTGACAATGAATGTCATGCTTGGTGTGGCGTTAGAGTACAAATGTATCCAGGTGCAGAGCCTTCAAATATTGTGGTTCATGTCCGCATGTTTGATGATAATGCAGAAGCACAGCAGCATGCACTGGGAATTCTTGGTGTGAATTTAATTTATGGCAGCTATTATTATTTTGAAGATCCTAAAAAATTAATCGATTCGCTAACCGATAACATGAAAGCCAATCGTATTGAGATTGACTCGATTGAGTTTCAGGGTCCCTATTTTGAAGATATCGATAATAAAGCTAAAAACATTCATTTAATTCGCAGTTGGAAAACCCGCGCGGTGATGTTTAAACCCGATGGCAGTATTGGTGTACCGGCAGAAATGCTGTACAAGAAAAACGTCCTTACCATTCGTGGATCATTTAAACCTGTCACCAAGTTAAATGTTGATATGATAGAGCAAGGTCAAAAGGCGTTTTCTGAATTAGAAGGTGTTGATGTTGATAACACTATTTTAATCGCAGAAATCTCCTTAAATGATTTACAAGGACATGATGCCAACATGTCTGAAAAAGACATTCTTGAGCGAGTCCGCTTACTGAATTTGCTCGGTTATAACGTGTTAGTGTCGGATTATACCCGTTACTTTTCATTACGCGCCTATTTCCGTCAATTCACCAATCACCAAATTGGAATCGTTGTCGGGATGATCAACATTAAGCAAATTTTTGATGTTGAGTTTTATCGCGGTCTTGAGGGCGGTATTTTGGAAGGTTTTGGTAAACTATTCCCTGATAATACCCGTTTGTTTGTATACCCAGAACTTGATGATAAAGGTGTATTAAACGACTTATCTAATGTGACTGTACCTTCAAACCTACGCTACTTGTATCGCCATCTTGTCGAAAACGATTTCATTAAAGGCATTGAAACCAGCAATATTGAACTATTCAGTATTTATTCTCGTGAAATCCTTAAGCAGCTTGCTCGCGGCTCGGATGAATGGCAGCAAGCGTTACCTGACAGTGTTGTTGATGAGATTATCAAACACAAATTATTTGGCTATCGTGGTTAACAATCAATGTAGCGTAACTGATTAGCACTTTCTGACTAATTAGGCTTCAAACAAATTAATCTCATGAAATTGGATAGCGAAAGGCCATTTACTTAGGGTAAATGGCCTTTTTTGCATTTTGGGTCAAATCAATACTGCCTATTCACTGTACAGTTGCTCATTGTAGCTTAGTGCTACATTAGCCCAATCGAAACGCGCTTGGTATGCAGCAAGCTTAATATTAGCCAAGGTCTCAGTATCACATTCTAGACAATCCTTAAACTGCTCAACAAAGTGCTTCGCTTGCTCTGCAGCATCAATACCATCAAATACCCAGCCATTTTGCTGATGTAACACAGTATCCTTTAAGCCCCCCACAGCATGCACTAAACAGGGCTGTCCGTGCTTCATTGCCAACATTTGGCTTATTCCGCAGGGCTCAAAACTGCTGGGCATTAAAAACAAGTCACCTTGCTGATATAAGTCATCTGACAGGGCTTCATCATAACCATTTAAGAAAAGGCAATTAGTATGTTGAGCTGCAATAGTTTTAATTTGATTCGATAAGAACTCATCGCCACTGCCCAAAATGATCATCATGGCTTCTGGATTATGCGAATACAAATCACTCAGTATTTGTGATAATGCCGATTTACCATTGGTCAATTTTTGCAAAAACAACATCACTTTTTGCGAGGTTAAGCGTCCAACGGAGGTGATCAGTAAACTGGCATTGGCCGTTTTACGTGCCGCTGACAATTTTATTAAGTTTTGCTGCAACCTTTGACTGGCAATAAAATCAGCACTACTGACAGAGGCCTTATGTGCCTGCCATTTAATCAAGGCATCTTGGGCTTTATTGAGCAAAGACAGTCTTTGTTTTACCTGAATGGCTTTGTCATTAGCATGGCTATTCTCAGCGTAACTGCAGCCATTGATAATCCCCACCAGCTGATGTTGATCCGCTTTGTGTTGCAAGTCTTGCTCTAAGCCCTCTCCGCCAACAAAACCTTTTTGTGGTTCTGATTGTTGTAATATTTCTTTGGCATAGGTGGGCGACACTACATGTACCGTATCACTCAATACTATGCCCATGCGCATGGGGTTAACGCAGCTACTGTAACGCGGATCCAGTATGGCTTTTGATAACCATTGATTTTGATGAAGCGAATCAACCGAAAACCATCGTGCAAACCAATGGCAGAAAGACGATTTCTCCCCAGAAAAGGGTCTAATGCCTTGTAAGGCAAGATTGTGGATCGTAAAAACACACTTTATGGTTTTTAACGGGGCAAACTCTGTCACCACCGCCCTTAACATGGCTATCATCGCACTATGCCAGTCGTGTAAGTGCATCACCTGATAATCACCCAGTTTGCGTTCTAATAAAGCCTGCGCAACCGCTAAACTGAACAAGGCGAATTTATTGGCATCATCGGCAAAAGGCCTATCTGCGCTTCCCTGAGTGTATATACTGCCATCATCTTGATTGAACAATGGGTGCGCAAACAAATACACCCAATTTTGTTGCTGATTTGCCGTTGTATTACTGTCAGCTATCAAGGGATCTGCGGGAATTACAGCGTGTTTTGATTCTGGCCGTAACATTTTATAAATAATGACTGTCTCAGTACTATTTCCATAGGAGACGTCGACTTCTGCCGTCTTTGTTGCTGCGTAAAAGTCTTTTAAAAAACCGTATTCTGGCATTGCCACATCAGCAGAAACTGCACAAGTATTTAATGCCACGGGAAGATCGCGAATAACATCCCCCATCCCCCCGACTTTGGCGTTAATCAGTGCATCGTTTTCTGCGGCAACAAGTAACACTTTTTTCATCAACAATCCTTATTCGTAGCCAACAGCAAGGCCAAGCATTTTACGGGTCACTAAGGTAATGCCTTTTTCGGACACCCTGAAACCTCGAGCTTTATCATGTTCATGGTTGTAACCAATCTCCATACCCTCAGGAATGATACAGCCGCGATCCAGTATCGCATTTTTGATTTTGCAGTTTTTTAGCACCACGACATCTGGTAACAACACCGAATCCTTCACTAAGGAATATGAACAAATGCGCACTTCATCAAATAACACACTGCGTTTAACCTTGGCGCCTGAAATAATACAGCCACCCGATACAATCGAATCAACCGCCATGCCGCGACGGTCTTCATCATCAAACACAAATTTCGCCGGTGGTAATTGTTCCTGATAGGTCCAGATAGGCCACTTAGCATCATAAAGATTCAATGCCGGCGTTGGCGATAATAGCTCCATGTTGGCTTGAAAAAATGAATCCAACGTCCCTACATCACGCCAATATGCGGGTTCATCTTCAATTGCACTCACAAATGGGAACGCATAAACATTATGTTCTTTAATGATTTTAGGGATAATGTCTTTGCCAAAATCACGTTCTGAACCTTCACTAACAGCATCTTTTTTTAATTGGTCGAATAAGAACTTAGTGTTGAATACATAGTTACCCATAGAGGCTAAACATTTGTCAGGTTTGCCTGGAATAGGTTTGGGATGCAGAGGTTTTTCTTCAAATCCAATAATACGATTATTTTCATCAACCTCCATCACCCCAAAAGCACCTGCCGCTTCTTCTAAAGGCACTTCTAAACAGCACACTGTCATATCTGCATTAGATTCAGAATGTTCAGCTAATAAACCCGCATAGTCCATTCGATAAACATGATCGCCCGATAAGATCATCACGTACTTTGGTATTTCATGGCGAATAATGTCAATATTTTGAAAAACCGCATCGGCAGTACCTTCATACCAGTTACCCGAGGTTTGCTGTGATGCGGGTAATATCTCAACCGATTCGCCTAATTCCTTTTTAAAATGACCCCAGCCTCGGGTGACATGACGGATCAATGAGTGCGATTTGTATTGCGTCACCACTCCCACTCGTCTAATGCCTGAGTTAATACAATTCGACAACGGAAAATCAATAATCCTAAATTTACCGCCAAAATATAACGCCGGTTTTGCACGCCAATCGGTTAACTCATGTAAACGAGATCCCCGGCCACCAGCTAAAATGATCGCATAAGTATCACGCGTTAAATTACTAATATAACGAACACTTTTATTCATACTACTCACTCCGTGAAAATCATGGTTAAATCGGGTGCTTACGTCCCTGTGTTATGCAATGTCCATCTTGCTGGCCATCATTAGTTTTACTGGTTGTGGCTTAATCGAACGACTCCTTAAGCCAGATATGTTGTTGATACCCTTCAATTGTCTTATCACTTGAAAATCGACCACTTGCCGCAGTATTGCGAATACTGGTTTTCTGCCATTGGGTTGGTTTGGCATAAAGCGCGGATACCTCTGCCTGGGCGCGACAATAATCATCAAAGTCCGCTGCAAGCATCCACTGGTCGTTTGGATCACAAATCGCATCAATGATGTTGTCGAAAATACCGGGCTCAACGAGGTTAAAATGTCCCCCGCGCAGCATATTCAACACTCCTTGTAATGCAGGTGATTTGTCGATGTAGGTTTGTGGGTTGTACGAAGCTTTTAGTTGCTGAACTTCAGCGGTGGTTAAGCCAAATAAGAAGAAATGTTCTTTACCCACTTCCTCTATCATTTCTACGTTGGCACCATCTAACGTCCCTATTGTGAGTGCACCGTTCATCATGAATTTCATATTGCCAGTGCCAGAGGCTTCTTTGCCCGCTGTTGAAATTTGTTCAGATAAATCGGTACCAGGACAGATTTTTTCCATCGCGCTGACGTTGTAATTGGGTAAAAAAGCCAAACGAAGATAAGGCGTGACTAACGGATCGTTATTGACCATGTGTGCAACGTTGTTGATTAATTTGATGATTTGTTTCGCCATGGCGTAACCTGGCGCAGCTTTGCCGCCGATTAATACACAGCGAGGAGCCATGTTTGCGGTATCACCATTGAGAATCCGTTGATATAAATGAATAACATGCATCACATTCAGCAATTGACGTTTGTATTCATGAATGCGTTTAACTTGCACATCAAACATCATGTTCGGCTCAAAACGAACGCCACTTTGTTCGAACACAAAATCCGCTAGCACTTGCTTATTAGCTTGTTTTACTTCTGCCCATTTTTTTACAAAGGCTTTATCAGCAGTAAAAGCATTCAACGCGGTTAAGTGCGATAAATCATGGATCCACTCGTTACCTAAATGACGGGTTATCAGTTCAGTTAACCGCGGATTACAATTGACTAGCCAGCGTCTTGGGGTGACCCCATTAGTACGGTTATTAAACTTATGTGGCCATAACTGGTAGAAATGATTAAACAACCCTGCTTTGAGTAGTTGAGTATGCAACCCTGCCACGCCATTGACCGAAAAACTCCCAACAATGGCCAGATAGGCCATTCTCACCTGTTGCTGTTGGCCCTCTTCAATAATTGACATTGCAGCTAACTTATTACTATCACCAGGCCATTTGTGGGCTACTTGCTCCAGAAATCGAGCGTTGATTTCATATATAATCTGCATAATGCGCGGCAACATATGCTGCATTAACGATACTGGCCAACGCTCAAGTGCCTCTGGCAATAATGTGTGATTGGTATAAGCCATACATTGGGAGGTAATTTGCCAAGCGTTATCCCAACCTAAACCATAAACATCCATTAGCAAGCGCATTAATTCCGGCACCGCAATACTGGGATGCGTATCATTAAGTTGAATTGCATTCATAGCGCTAAACTGGCTAAAATTATCACCATAAACAGCCACATAGCGTGCAAGTAAATCTTGTAAGCTTGCCGAGCTTAAAAAGTATTGCTGACGTAAGCGCAATTCTTTGCCATTCTCGCTGGCATCGTTGGGGTACAGCACCATGGTAATTTGTTCAGCAAGGTTTTTATCTGCTACCGCTTCAGCATAATCACCGTCATTAAACTCGGCGAGATCAAAGTCATCATTGGCCTCTGCTTTCCATAACCGCAATGTATTGATGCGCCCATTACGGTATCCAGGAACGGGCATATCATAGGGCACGGCTAATACATGCTGACAATCCTGCCAAACATGTTGAGTGTGACCCGCTTTGTCTTGATAACTGGTGCAATGGCCAAAAAATGGTACGGAAACTATACGGTGCGGCATTCTTACTTCCCAGGGATTCCCCTGACGAAGCCAGCGATCGGGCTTTTCTACCTGGTAGCCATTGACAATTTTCTGGGCAAACATGCCATATTGATATCGAATACCATAACCCGTAACCGCTAAATCTAAGCTGGCACAACTATCAAGGAAACACGCCGCTAAACGTCCTAAGCCGCCATTACCTAAACCAGCATCATGTTCACATTCTTCAATTGTTTCTAAATCCACCGCATATTCAGTTAGCAGCGCTTTAGTGTCTTGAGTTAAGTCTAAATTCAATAACGCATTGCCTAAGGCGCGGCCCATTAAAAACTCTAACGACAAGTAAGCCACTTGTTTTTGTTCAAATTGATTATCTTTAAGGCGCGTATTTCGCCATTGGTCTAGCATTTGCTCTTTAACCCCAAATGCTAAGGCATCAAATATTGCCGAATTTGCCTGCTCGTTATGACACAATCCATAGCGAATTTGGCGTGCTACACCTGCTGATAAGGTGTAGCAGGGCTCACAGGGAACCTTAGTGGTATGAACATGCTCACTTTGTTGTGGTGTTGGTTTAACGGGCTTCTTTGAACGAGCACTTTTAGTGACTGTCATGTTCAACTCCTTGAAAATTGCAATGAAAAATCATTAAACTGCGGGACTGTAAACGGTATTGACCATCTGGGTTAATCACATTCGATTGTCCATCGGTATTGTCTTGTGTGTGCAAAAGGCACGCCCATGCTTGAAAATGCGTTAACTTAGGCAAACTGAATGTGTGCTGAGTATCATCGGCATTGAATAGCAGTAATAAGGCCTGAGTATTTTCTGGCACTGCACCGATGTCGTTCTCAAGTAAGTTACCAGTGACAATCACACTTAAGGTTTTGCAGTGGTATTCCCCCCACAAGACTTTGGTCATCGGCTCGCCTAACTTATTGAACCAAGCTATGCCGTTATCAAATAATGCTTGAGGTTGGTGGATAAATTGCTTATGACATAACAACGGAAATTGTTTGCGTAGCTTGATAAGCTGGCGGGTAAAATCAACTAGATCCCAATCAATTTTTTGCCAGTTAAACCAATTCTCAGGAGTATCTTGGCAATACGCATTATTGTTACCCTGCTGGCTATGCCCTGCTTCATCACCCGCCAACAGCATAGGTACGCCATGGGACAATAATAACGTCGCCAGAAAATTGCGTTTTTGTCTTAATCTAACCGTGTTTATCGCTTCATTATCGGTTTCACCTTCAATGCCATAATGGCAACTGAAGTTTTCTTGATGTCCATCGCGATTCTCTTCGCCATTAACTTCATTATGTTTAGCTTGATATGTCACTAAATCATGTAAGGAGTAGCCATCATGGCTGGTAATGAAGTTAATACTGGCAGAAGGGCCACGGCCATTATGTTCAAATACGTCGCTGGAACCATGAAATCGTTTAGCAAACTCTGATAACATGGCATCGTCACCACGCCAAAACCGACGCATAGTGTCTCTATATCGATCATTCCACTCACTAAACACCACGGGGTAATTGCCTAATTGGTAACCACCAGGACCAATATCCCAAGGCTCAGCAATTAATTTCACCTGACACAACACAGGGTCTTGCATCAGGGCATCAAAAAATCCGCTACCGGGATCAAAACCATAGTGTTCACGGCCCAAGCAACTGGCCAGATCAAATCTAAAACCATCTACCCCCATCACTTCTACCCAATAACGTAATGAGTCCATTACCAACATCAGCACTTGTGGATGATTTATATTGAGGGTGTTACCGCAACCCGTATCATTAATGTAAAATCGGGCGTCATTAGGCATCAGCCGGTAATAGCTGGCATTGTCGATACTTCTGAAGTGATAACTTGGGCCAAGATGATTGCCCTCAGCGGTATGGTTATAAACCACATCTAAGATCACTTCGATACCTGCCTGATGCAGACTTGATACCATTTGACGAAACTCACTAATATCATCTGAGCTGAGATAGTGCGGATGGGGAGCAAAAAATCCTACTGTGTTGTAGCCCCAGTAATTGGTCAGCTTTTTCTCTATCAAGAAAGGTTCATCAACAAAAGCATGAACGGGCAGTAATTCTATTGCTGTTACCCCGAGTTGGCTGAGGTAATCAATCACCTCAACGCTGCCTAGCCCCGCAAATTTACCGCGGCTTAGCTCACGCAATTCAGGATGTAATTGAGTAAAACCTTTCACATGGGTTTCATATACAATGCTGTGGTTAAGCTCGCGCTTTATCGGTGCAATCTTTATCTTGGCAATAGCTTGCGTATCCACTACCACAGATTTTGGTACATAGGGTGCATTGTCTTTGGTGCAAAATGACAAATCAGCGTTTACATCACCAATATCATAGGCATAGATAGCATTATCATATTTCAGCTCACCCACCAGTTGTTTAGAATAGGGATCAATGGCCAATTTATGATGATTGAATCTATGGCCTAATTCAGGCTGATAAGGGCCAAATACTCGATATCCATAAACTAATCCCGCCTGTGCCCCCACTAATTCACCATGCCAGATATGATGGGTTTTATGCGTTAATATATATTGCGCGACTTCGACATGCGTTTCAGGGTCGAACACACATAACACCACCTTAGTGGCATTGGCAGAAAATAATGAGAAATTGACACCATGCTGAGTCATCGTTGAACCAAGCGGATAAGGTTTGCCAGCACTCAAGCTGATTATGCTGGCAGTACCTATTGGTTGAGGTCCATTTTTGGGTGTATTCATCGCCATTGAGTCCTTTGTTGTCAAAGCCACGTACTTACCTTTGTTGGGACATCCTATTTTGACAAGTCATTGCTCAAGTCAATGTCCGCCTGTAAGTCCACCTTAGCTTCTATTGGCGTCAAGAACACACAAGCCAATGGCGGCACAGTAATGAGCGCGCTAAACGGCTGACCTTGCCATGCCAGTTCTTGAGGGATAATAGGGTTTTCATTAACGACATTAGCGCCGTTATAGCAGGCTTTATCGCTGTTTAATGCCTCTTCATAGATAACATCATGAGGTAAACCAATACGAAATCCGTGCTGAACCTGAGGTGTCATATTCACTACAACCACCACGTGTTGATCTACCGCTTGTGCAAATCGGGCAAACACCAACACACTATTGGCATCGTTATGACAATCTAACCAACTAAAACCAGTGTGCTGATGGTCTAAAGCAAACAAAGCAGGAGTTGCTTGATAGAAGTGGTTCAAATCACGCACCCAATCTTGAATGCCCTGATGTGGTAAATATTCAAGTAAGTGCCAATCTAAACTTTGATTATGATTCCACTCATTACGCTGAGCGAATTCACTGCCCATAAAGATCAGTTTTTTACCCGGATGCGCCCACATGAATCCGAAATAGGCGCGCAAAGTTGCAAATTTCTGCCAATCATCACCTGGAATTTTGGCGATTAAAGCACCTTTACCATGCACCACTTCATCATGGCTTAGTGACAAAATAAACTGCTCGGTGAAAGCGTAAACCAGTCCAAAGGTCAGCTCGTTATGATGGTATCGACGATATAATGGATCGCGACGAAGATAACTTAAGGTGTCATTCATCCAGCCCATATTCCATTTATAACCAAAACCCAAGCCATGATGCTCAGTACTTTGGGTAACACCGCCCCAGGCTGTCGATTCTTCAGCTATCATATCGATACCCGGAAATGCTGCGTACATCAGGGTGTTTAAGCGTTTGAGAAAGGCAATAGCCGCTAAGTTTTCACGACCACCAAATTCATTAGGCAACCATTGGTCATCGGCGCGGGAATAATCTAAATACAGCATCGAAGAAACCGCATCGAGTCTTAAGCCATCAAAGTGAAACTCGCTTAACCAGTAATGGGCATTACTGAGTAAAAAGCTTTGAACTTCAGCTCGGCCATAGTTAAAAATCAGCGTATCCCAGTCAGGATGTTCCCCCAAACGAGGATCCGCATGTTCATATAAGCAGGTACCGTCAAAATGCGCTAAACCATGGGGATCTTTCGGAAAATGTGCAGGCACCCAATCTAACAGCACCGCCAACCCTTGTTGATGACACTCATCAATAAAGGCTTTAAGCCCGTTAGGCTGACCAAAGCGATAAGTCGGCGCAAACAGTCCTACAGGCTGATAACCCCATGAGCCATCGAATGGATATTCACTGATTGGCATTAACTGTAAATGGGTAAATCCCATTTCTATTACATAGGGGATCAGTTCATCGATGAGTTGTTGATAATCATAGTAATCCTGTCCTGAATCCCCTTTGCGTCGCCATGAGGCTAATTGCACCTCATAAATTGACATAGGTTGTTGATGACTTTGACTGGCTAAGGTATCTCTTTTGTGCTGGCGCTGGCTTAACCACTGTTGGTCTTGCCATTGATAATGCCCTTTTTCAGGCACAACAGAGGCGTTACCCGGCGCAGCCTGCATCATGCGAGCATAAGGGTCGGACTTTTCAATGCGATGACCATTGGTTAATTCAATATTGAATTTGTAGTGCATGTGAGGCTCTACATCAGCAATGAAAATATCCCACAAACCACTAGCGGGATGACGACGAAGTATATGTCGATGTGTATCCCAATGGTTCATATCCCCCACTAGCGAAACCTGCTTGGCATTGGGCGCCCATACACAAAAATGTACTCCGTCAATGCCCTGATGATTTTTCCAGTTAGCGCCTTGAAATTGATAGGCACTAAACTGATTACCTTCATTGAATAAATACACATCCTTATCGTCTAACAAGGAACAAAATTGATAGGGATCAATGATATCTTCAACGCTTAACGGATAAGTCACCCGAAGTACATAAATAAACGGCTTTTTACGTCTAGGTATAATGGCGGAGTAAAAACCATTTGGGTGGAGGTTTTCTAAACTTGCAACCTTCCGATTCGTCTTTAAATCAATAACATCCACATTTAAAGCTTGTGGCAAAAAACAACTCACCACTAAGGCATTTGAATCAGCTTGACGGTGCATTCCTAGTACAGAAAAAATATCAATATATTGTCCATGACTGATCGCTTCGGCTATTGCTGCATTAATATTAGGGGCATTCGTGGTCATCATATTGGCTTCCATAAAATGATTTTGTTGTCGCTCTGGTTAAAAATCTTTTTTCAAACAAGATGTTTGCCGGCGCACTGCAGCAATTAACTGGCATCGCTGACGCATTTTTTTATCTTGTTTTAAGTGATCGATTGTTGTGGTTAAGCGTCGTTGCCAATTCGGAAATGATTTCCACGTTCCAGGAATATTGATGCTGTGTTTATCAGCCATCAAATCGCTCAGTTGTACGCAAAACAGACTCGATTCACTTATGGCTGCGACCATTAACCAGGCATCTAGCAGTTGATCAAAAGCCAAGTTATCCAATGCCCCTAAAGCTAAACCGTTATCCACGCTGTTGGCAATTAGGCTAGTGATTTTGGCACTTAAGTTATTAAATTCTGAAGCTAAGGCAACATCCGAATCCGACAGTGTTTTTAAACCCACATCAATCCATTGCAGTAATTGATACCTCTCTTTTTCTCGCTGCCGTTGCTCATCTTGGTATTGTTGTGAATTTGGGTATAACGCAAGACGATCTCTGATATGTAAATCGTCGCCCTGCCACCACCCTTTTAGAGGCGCAACATCGTGGTTAGCCAGCATCATCAAACTGTGAGTCTTATGTTGCTGCGGAGCAATAAAGCCATGTTGATTTTGGCTAAAATAAAACAATTGATTGGATAACAAGTGACGTTGCTGCATTGCTGTACTGATTTCAGGCGGGACTATCCCTAAATCTTCACCAATGACAATGCATTTAGCGCGTTGGCTTTCTAAGCAGACGATTGCCAGTAAAGTGTCTAATGGATAATAAACATAGGCTCCATTGCCTAAGGATTTATTGAGCGGCCACCACCACAATCGCAGTAACCCCATAACATGATCGATTCTTAAGGCCCCGTAAAACTGCATATTGGTGCGCATTAGATCAATGAAATGGCTAAAGTTATGTTGTTTAAGTTTGATTGGGTCAAGCGGTGTTAAACCCCAGTTTTGACCAGAGGGTGAAAACCTGTCTGCAGGCGCGCCGATGCTGGCATGAGTACAAAACTGCTCAACGTGGCTTTGAACCTCGTTGCCCTGCAATATAGCACCGATAGCTAAATCGCCAATTAGGCCGATTTTCATTCCTAAGGACAAACAATATTGTTGGCAGGCTCTAAGTTGCTCAACCGCGATAAATTGTAAATAGGCGTAAAAATCGGCAGGCATAGATAGCCATTCTGGTGCATGGGCAATTTGGTCTTTGCAAAAAGCAGCTAACGAACTGCCTTGTTGTTTTTTAAACGCGGTAAATAACGCATATCGTGTAGTCGAAGACACCTGCTGCGAACAAAATAATTCATACAACTTAATAAATATTTTATATTTATAGTCAAAAACCCTTTTGTAACTAATTAATTTAATGTGATTTAAATTCACCTCTACACCAAGACTATCAGTATTTATACTATTCACTTTAGCCTCGGGGACCTCATCAATATTGATATACAAGGGATTAAGACGACGTCTATCACTAGGGCTATATGGACTGCAGTTGTCAGCATTGGCGATATCCAGTGCATGCAGTGGATTTAGCATGACGAAATCGGCCCCCTGTTCAGCACTAAATTCTATGAGTTGTTTTAACGCTTTGAAGTCACCTATTCCATCTGTGGGGTTATGTGAACTTTTTAAGCTATAAAGCTGAATGCTTATTCCCCATAGCTTGGTATTGGCAGGCTTTATAATATCAATAGTGGATTTGATTGGGTCTTGAGTGTTATTGGCAATAGCGCCTTGAAAACACGTATCAGGTGCAATCATTAAGGTGCCAGACGCTGAATCAAGCTCACTAACAGCATCAGTGTGAGTAACATTGACGGCAGTGAGCCTGTGATAACCTAATGGTAATGTCTCACTAATGTAATCCATTAAGGAAACTTGATAGCGACAGTAACGGATATTGTTGTGGCGATAATCGCCGATAATCTGTAAGTCCTTGGTATGAGATCGCCACTCAAACACCGTCTTACCAGATGATAACTCGACGCCATCTTCAAATTTCAGTGTGAAGCCAATTTCAGTTAACTGTTCTGCTAGATATATTATGATGACCGGACTAGATAAATAACAAAATTGGAATGAAGGTAATAATGATAACCAAGGAGCAACATCAAGATCGTGTGTTTTATCAGTGATAACCGACTCATCGATATCCAATGAGAGAGTTGAATCAACGGGGGGGACTGGATCAGCATTTTCATAAGGTTTAGCCAGCATAGAGGCTAAAATACCTAATCTATCGCTTGGCGCGATATGGGCGTGTTGACCATAACAGTCAATATATTCCGCCCCTACACCTTGTAGATACAGTAACTTCTCCAGCCCCATATTTGTCTCCATGCCAACCACTCTCCATAATCAGAGCAGTTACCATGCCAGCATTAAATAACAATAAGAAGACAGATCAATGACAGTTATAAGACAATATATTTGATTTGTTACAATAACTTATAGATTTATGATAGGTGATTACTTGAACACTCAACTTTTTCATCATTGAATATTTGCACAATTTTGAAGCAGTAAGTGCGCAATAATCGGGCATGGCACTTAAGTCTTGACCCTTGAGTCTTGAGTCTTGAGTCTTGACTCTGCAAACAACATTAGAATATCGACGAAAAGCGAAATAAAAAAACCGCCTAACATTGGTATGTCAGGCGGTATTTAGCTTCCATTAACTTAGCTTACTTTAGATATATAAATCTCAAGTTGGTTAAGAGATGAATAAACAAGGTTTAAAACACTAAGCCGCTTATATTCAACTGATGATGCTTAAATAGACATCGCCAGTTCTGCACCCTGTCTGATAGCCCTTTTGGCATCTAACTCAGCAGCAACATCAACACCACCAATTAAGTGCACAGGTAAACCCGTTGCCTTCATTTCATCCACTAAGGTGCGATTGGATTCTTGCCCTGCACACAACACAACATTATCAACAGCAAGGACTTGCGATTCCTCACCCACTTTAATGTGTAGCCCTTGTGAGTCAAACTTCTCATAGCTCACACCAGTGAGCATATTAACCTGATGCTGTTTCAGAACAGAGCGGTGGATCCAGCCCGTGGTTTTACCTAAGCCTTTACCCATTTTTGAGGTTTTGCGTTGCAACAAATAAATTTCGCGGCTTGGATGATGCTCAGCTTCATCGGTCAGACCGCCGGCTTGCTGATATTGTTTATCTATGCCCCATTGCTTTAACCACTTATCAGGCTGCAAAGTTGAGGATTCATTTTCACATAAAAAATGTGCCATATCGAAGCCAATACCGCCGGCGCCGATTAATGCGACTTTCTGGCCAATTTCAACTTCACGATTTAACACTTGTTGATAATTCAACACTCGTGGATCATCAAAACCCGCTAATTTAAGATCGCGCGGCACAACACCTGAAGAAATGACCACCTCATCAAATTTTTCTTGCGCTAACACTGCGGCATCTAACTTAGTATTTAAGCGTAAATCAACCTTATGAAGCTTAATTTGATTAGTAAAGTATCGAATGGTTTCATTGAACTCTTCTTTACCTGGAATTTTACGTGCAAGGTTAAATTGGCCACCCACTTCACTTTTAGCTTCAAATAACACCACCTCATGACCACGTGTTGCTGCATAAACTGAAAACGCCATACCAGCAGGTCCAGCGCCCATTACTGCAATGCGCTTTTTATGGGTAGTAGGAACAAAATTAATCTCTGTTTCGTAACAGGCTCGCGGATTAACTAAACAGGTAGCACGCTTCATTGAAAACGTATGATCGAGACACGCCTGATTACAGCCAATACAGGTATTAATTAATTCACTTTGATTAGCCGCAGCTTTATTAACAAATTCAGCATCGGCTAAGAATGGACGCGCCATAGACACCATATCAGCTTGACCAGAGGCAATGATGTGCTCAGCAATTTCAGGGGTGTTAATACGGTTAGTTGCCACTAAAGGCACGTTAACTTCCGCTTTAAGTCTTTCAGTTACCCAGGCAAACGCGCCTCTTGGTACACTGGTAGCAATCGTCGGAACGCGCGCTTCATGCCAACCAATCCCAGTATTGATAATACTCACGCCAGCGGCTTCTAACGATTTAGCTAATTCAACCACCTCATCCCATGTTGAGCCATTATCGACCAAATCCAACATAGATAAACGAAAAACAATAATGAAGTCTTTACCCACTTTGTCACGAATAGCTTTTACAATCGCTAACGGAAACTTCACTCTATTTTGATAACTTCCGCCCCATTCGTCGGTACGCTTATTCGTGCGCGAACTGATAAATTGATTAATAAGATAGCCTTCAGATCCCATCACTTCTACGCCGTCATAACCCGCTTTACGGGCTAAATTTGCACTGCTGGCATAATCCTTGATGGTATTGTTGACTTGCCTTGCAGACATAGCTGAAGGGGTAAAAGGCGTGATAGGTGATTTAATTTTACTTGGAGCTAAGCTAAATGGATGGTAACTATAACGGCCAGCATGCAAAATTTGCATACAGATTTTACCGCCAGCATCATGCACTGCATCGGTAACGATTTTATGTTTACTGACTTGCCACGGAAAACTTAATTGGCATGCATGTGGCGCTAGACGCCCGCGCATATTCGGTGCGATACCACCGGTAACAATTAAACCGACTCCGCCTGCAGCTCGCTCTTTATAAAACGCTGCCAGTTTCTCAAATCCGCCTTTTTCTTCTTCTAAGCCAGTGTGCATTGAGCCCATTAACACACGGTTTTTCAACTGTGTGAAGCCTAGATCTAAAGGTTCTAGTAAGTGTGGAAACGACATTCAAACATCCTTTTTAAACAAGTGATTGAAACCAGCATAACCTTAACTTTCTAAAAGCTCAATCACTGAACGAGTAGATTGTCAAAATCGTTTACAATTCAATTTACCATTTCTTTGCATTTTCAGTTAGGATGACATTATTAGAATGTTAAAGGAGTGGCTAATGTCCGCTAAACCCCCGTTTTTACAAAGATTATTCACCTTACTGTGGAATATTATTAACACCACACGTAAGTTGATCATTAATTTCATTTTTTTCACTGTATTAGCAATAATCATTATTGCCATAGCCACATCAGATGAAGAAATTGTCCTCGATAATCAAACAGCACTCGTGCTAGACCTTTCGGGTAATATTGTTGACCAAAAACGCTTCGTCGATCCATTTGAAGCGATTTTGTCTCAAAGTAATAATGACAATCCCGATGCTGAAATACTGTTAGCGGACATCCTTTATGTGATTCAAAATGCCACTCAAGATACGCGAATTTCAACCATCGTTCTGAATTTAAGTAATTTACGTTCTGCAGGTGTCAGCAAAATGACCGATATCGGCAACGCTTTGAACGAGTTTAAAGCCGCAGGTAAACAGGTTGTTGCCATGGAAAATGGTTACAGCCAAAATCAGTATTTTTTAGCCAGTTACGCCGATACGGTATTTTTAAACACTAAAGGTATGGTCAGTTTAGACGGATTAAGCCGTTACCGTTTATTTTATAAGTCTGCATTAGAAAAACTGAAAATTAACACCCACGTGTTTCGTGTCGGCACCTTCAAGTCTGCTGTTGAACCTTTTATTCGTGATGACATGTCAGACGCCGACAAACAAGCAAGCAACCAGCTTTTGGCTGATATTTGGGCCAGTTATTCAAGCATTGTTGCCAAAAACCGCGGCATTAGTCCAGATCAGTTAGTGCTAGATACCGATACCTATTTAGTACAGTTAGATAAAGCCGAAGGCGACAGTGCTCAAATGGCAATGAATATGCATTGGGTCGATGAGTTAGTTTCTGCTGAACAATTCCGACTAGCCATGATAGAACAGGTTGGAGCCAATAAAGATGGCGACTCTTTCCGTCAAATTAGCTTTAATGATTATCTGTCGCTGACCGCCCCTTTACCGCAGTTTGTTGAAAAAGACTCAGTCGGTATAGTTGTCGCAAAAGGCAATATTCTTAATGGTGCCCAACCTGCAGGTCAAATTGGTGGTGATACCACTTCAGAATTTTTACGCAAAGCGCGTTTGAATGACAAAGTTAAAGCCGTCGTTTTACGAGTAGATAGCCCTGGTGGTAGTGCATTTGCCTCTGAACAAATTCGTCAGGAAGTATTAGCACTTAAAAATGCAGGCAAACCTGTTGTTGTCAGTATGGGCAGCTTAGCCGCTTCAGGTGGATATTGGATCTCAGCCAGTGCAGATTATATATATGCAACACCAACCACATTAACTGGATCAATTGGCATATTTGGCATGTTCGCAACATTTGAAGACGCCCTCACCCATTTAGGGGTGAACTCTGATGGTGTAGCCACATCTGACTGGGCAGGGTTATCGCCAGCCCGTAGTTTAAACCCTAATGTAAAAGCCGTTATTCAACGTCATATTGAGCGTGGTTATCATGAGTTTATCTCACTTGTTGCCACCGAGCGAAATATGACAATTGAACAAGTAGACAGCATCGCTCAGGGGCGTGTTTGGACCGGCACTCGGGCACTTGAGTTGGGGCTTGTTGATGAAATTGGTGATATGAAGCAAGCCATTGCCAAAGCGGCTGAGTTAGCGGAAATGGATCAATTTGATACTAAGTTAATTGAACAGGAACTCACTACCGAGCAGCAATTCATTCAACAACTTGTTGGTGCTTCTGCTGCGTATATTCCACAATCTGTACATAAATCATCAATTCTTGAAAGCATGTTAATGCAGTGGAGTGAAGTAATAGAAGACTTTGCCAAGTTTGATGATCCACAGGGAATGTACTTATATTGTGAGCAGTGCGATTTCTAAATCTAGCAATTAAATAAACATTCAATAAAAAAAGCCTGCATTGCAGGCTTTTTTATATCGATTAATCAATATAACTCGTATAATTTACACAATTCGTAAAATTCATGAGTAACATAATGACAAAACGCGCAATATACGTCGCCTACACTGGCGGTACCATAGGCATGCAAAAAACGGCTAACGGTTTTGCCCCTGTTTCAGGTTTCTTAACTGATTGCGTTCAGTCGATGCCAGAGTTTTATCATGAAGAGATGCCCAGCTTTATCATCCATGAATATTGTCCGTTAATAGACTCATCAAATATGGCCCCAACCGATTGGCAATTAATTGCTGACGACATTAAGGCGAATTACGAAAAGTACGATGGTTTTGTTATCTTGCACGGTACAGACACCATGGCCTATACCGCCTCAGCACTGTCTTTCATGCTGCAAGGGTTATCAAAACCTGTCATCGTAACCGGTTCACAAATTCCGCTGGCGCAGCTGCGTTCTGATGGTCAAATTAATTTATTAAACTCATTATATATTGCGGCTAATTACCCCGTTGCTGAAGTCAGTTTATTCTTTAACAACAAATTGTTCAGGGGCAATCGTTCGACCAAAGCCCATGCTGATGGCTTTGATGCTTTCGCTTCGCCCAACTTCCCTTTGCTACTTGAAGCAGGGATCAAAATTAACATTAAAGCGGGCAAGGTATCTGAACCAACCAATTACCCATTAGAGGTTGTAAAAATCAAACCACAACCTATTGGGGTGGTCACTTTATACCCTGGCATTTCTACCCAAATTTTTGAAAACATGCTGCAACAGCCGGTAAAAGCGCTCATTTTATTAACATTCGGTGTGGGTAATGCGCCACAAGATCCACAGTTATTACAAGCTTTAAAACAAGCGGATGAACGTGGAATTGTTCTCGTTAACCTAACCCAATGCTTCCAAGGTAAGGTCAATATGGGCGGATATGCTACCGGCAACTCACTGGCAAAAGCCGGAGTGATAAGTGGCATGGACATGACCATAGAAGCGGCCTTAGCAAAATTACACTATTTGCTATCAAAAAATTTAACACCAGAAGCCATTAAAAAGTCGATGCAACTGAATCTTATTGGCGAGTTATCTGTCGACTAATTAATACCTTACGGCTTAAATCGGATTCGAACATTCCATTAAAAAGCTCGTCATTTGACGAGCTTTAATTTAAGCATCAATTTATTGCAACTCAAAAACAATCATTAATCCCCTCACTATGCTGTTAATCAAGATTTGGAACCCCTTCCAAAACACTTGCTTGTTAACACACTGCTGCAGAAATGCTACCTACAATTGATTAGTGACAATCAACTAACCTACAAACCATAAAATTAACATTTACTCTCATTTTGGAATCCATTCCATCTTTAAGATACACAGGTCAATTAAAACTAAAGGGTGATGACCTATGAATAAAGTAGATCTGTTAGGACGCCGTAAATTTATCACGGGGTTAGGTGTTGCAGCTGGCGCAGCAATGGTTGCACCTGCTATGGCAATTTCTGAAAAAGCTGACGGCATAAAATGGGACAAGGAAGTTGAAATTGTCATTATTGGTTCTGGTTTTGCCGGACTTGCAGCAGCAATTGAAGCCAAAAAGCTTGGCGCAAAAGACGTTCAAGTATTCGAAAAAATGTCTTATTTTGGCGGTAACTCAGCCATTAATGGTGGACTATTTGCTGCACCGGTTACGCCAATGCAGAAAAAAGAAGGTATTGAAGATTCAGTTGAGCGTATGGTGGCAGACCAGCTTGCCTCGGGCCGCGGAATTGCCGATGAAGCATTACTTCGCCATGTTGCATCACATGCAATGGAAGCATTGCAAATGACATTAGATGCGGGCTCAGAATACCACCCTTACCTACAACAACTGGGTGGTCATTCAGTCGCACGTACTTACCAAACAACGGTAAGTTGTGGTGCAGGAATAACCCAGCCATTACTAAAAAAATGCCGTGAACTCGGTGTTAAGACCCATAATCGTGCAAAGTTTGAAGGGTTTCTAGTGGGCAATAAAGGCGAAGTGTTAGGCATTAAGATGCGTGAAAACTACCACTTTGGCGAAGACCAACCAGGCAAAGTGATCAATATTCGTGCGCTACGCGGTGTGATTATGGCCACTGGCGGCTTTGCACAAAATGTTAATCTACGTATGGCACAAGACCCAACCCTAAACGCTGAAGTAGGCTGTACTAACGCGCCAGGTGCTACCGGTGAAGGTATGTTTGAAATGTTCAGACTAGGTGCAATCCCCGTTCACCTTGCTCACATTCAATCAGGCCCTTGGGCATCGCCTGATGAAGGCGGATTTGGTTATGTGTCTAACTATTCCATTTACAACTTCCCACATTCAATCGCGATTAACCGTTTAACAGGTAAACGCTTCATGGATGAAATTGCCGACAGAAAAACCCGTGCTGATGCAGAACTGGCATGTCGCGATGAACAAGGTAATCCGTTACCGCCTATTTTAATCACGAGTTATCAGGACTCTAAACAGCATCCGAATACTGCCAAAGTGATTAAATATAATGTGGGCTGGAAATTTGAAACCATTGAAGAGTTAGCCAAACATTTCAATGTACCTTTAGCACCGCTAAAAGCACAGATAGAAGAATATAACGGTTATGTGAAAACGGGCAAAGACACCCAGTTTGGTAAAAACATGACTAAAGCAACTGATAAATATATCAAAGCACCCTTCACTGTTGTGCGTTTATGGCCAAAAGTTCACTACTGCCAAGGCGGCGTAATGGTCAATACCAATGCAGAAGTCAAAGACAGTTTTAGTGGCGAGCCAATTCAAGGTTTGTATGCAGCGGGTGAAGTGTGTGGTGGTATTCACGGAGTCAGTCGTTTAGGAAGTTGTTCAATCCCAGAATGTATGGTGATGGGTATGACCGCAGCACGTAGCATGATGAAAGCTTAGCCGCGCAAATTAACAAGAGGAATTATTGATGAAAACATTAAAAATTATGCTTGCGCTGGGGATGTTAAGTTTAGCCAGTTTATCCTTACAAGCTGTTGAAATTAGAGATTACCATAAAGATGTGATCGGCAAGAATTGTAAATCATGCCACGATAATGGCATAAAGCAATTCCCATCAGATCAAGCCTGTTTACAATGCCATGATGTAGACGATTTAGCCGAACAAACGGCTAGAAGTGAAGAAGACAAGTGGCAAAACCCACACAATAACCTCCATTATGGTAAAGAGCTACCTTGCCAAGAATGCCATAGCGAACATGAAACTAAAAAGCCGCTCTGCAGTAACTGTCATACCTTTAAATATGACAAACACAAAGAGTAGTCGTTAATCCATTCGCTTCACCTTGTTACCTCATTTTGAGGTGGCCGCATTAAGAAATTAATGCGGCTTTTTATGTTGTTAAACTACTTTAAACAAACAATATTGAGTGTTATCAGCTATCTATCGATGCCATATATTTATCTGATGAGAAAGTATTTGAATGGGAAGTAAACAAAACTCGGCTTAAATCAACCTTATGAACCAGATCTCGCCAGCTCAACCACATTGGATTTAATTAACGCAATCAATTGCGCGGTAGCCTCTGTTTGGGTATCAGGGTTGAGATAGAGAGATTCATTAAATGTAGGCAATGGCGGTAAATTGTGTTCAGTGGCATCTAAAATAGTCATGTTTGGTGTAATTCTAAATTCTGCAATTGGCGCAATCGCCAAATCATTTTCAACCGCCATGCACAAGGCATGGGGTGACGGTGTTGAAAGTAACACATTGATCGGCCGCATAGACATTTGATGATTCGCAAAAACCTGTGCCCGGATCGGACAGTTTTCAGGGTATAAAGCCATCGGAATGGTATCTCTTAAATGCGCGTTGCCATCTTTAGCGCAAACCCAGTGAAATTTACGCTCAAACAACAGTTCACCTTGTGACGGTAATAACCAATGGGTTGCCACAATGAGATCAAACTCGCCTTGCTGTAAGCGTTTATATAAATTACCGCTAACGTCGGTATCAATCACCAATTCAATACAAGTAAACTCGCGAATAAACTCCAACAAACAACTGCTTAAATAGCACTTAATATAATCAGTGGGAACGCCTAATCGAATGATCTCTCTATTCTGACAGTCTTTTATTTCATCTAACGCCTGTGAACTAAGTTGAAGCATTTTATAGGCATAGTTAAGCAGGGTTTTTCCGGAGTCAGTTAATGTTACGCCTTTATTGTCTCTTAACAATAAAGGTTGGCCGACACTCTCCTCCAGCTTTTTGATTTGCAAACTTAAAGCTGATTGCGTCCGACAAATTCTGTCAGCTGCTTTTGATAAGTTGCCACACTCTGCTACCGCAATGAAGCTTTCAAATAATTCTATTTTTAACATTGGTTATCATAAAAGTTCATAGTGCTAACAGTATTACTCATTATCGATAGCCACAAAAGCTTGTTAAAGTGTGATTGTGAAGCGTGATTAAAAATCCAAGTCATTTACAGGAGCGAAAATGAGTAGTTGGGAGCAACGCGGTGATTATTTAGTCAAAGTCTCGTTAAGATGCTTAAAAGGCCATAAAACGTTTAATTTATGTCGCTCGCATTTAGTGCAAGCTAGCCAGATATCTAAAGGGACAATTTATAATCATTTTACCAGTGAAGCAGACTTAATTGTTGCCGTTGGCTGTGCGCAATTTGAACAATGGCTTGCACAAGCAAAAGCTGACGATAAAAATTATCCTGATCCTTATCAACGATTTATTTTTCACCACTGCCAACGTCTCTACGTAATATTATCTGAACAAGATTTCGTCATGGAAAGAGTACTACCCAATGAAACCCTGCTTAATAATTGCAGTGACATATATCGCCAGCGCTATTTAGAACTTAAAGCACAAGCTTATCAATGGAATGCTGACACTATGCAGCAAATTGGTCATGTTGCCGGTTTTGATCGACTAGATCTAGTGATCAATTACTTACGTGGTGCATTAATTAATATTGATGACAGTCGCAAACGATTTGATGATCCTAAACTCTACTATCAATTTAGTTATGCCCTAACCCAACTTATGGGCCATTCTTCCAAACGCATTCCAACAGAAAGTGTTTTTACCCATTGGATTGCCAAGCAATCTCAAACTGAACATTGACACTTATGCTTTATAATCGAGAGGACACTTGGAATAAGGACGCGACTGCGCGCGGCCTACCCTTATTCGTTAACTTAACTTTGCGCCGAGTGTATTTTTTTAATAGTTCTGAAAAACTCAGAGCACCCCCAAACACCAATACTAATGATGCAAACTTGTAAGATGCTAATTGAGTTTAAATTAAATTCATTAGAATAAAGAGAAAAGCCTAATAAATAGCTTACCTGAACAACACCTGATATTGCGGCGAGTGCGCAAACTAAAAGTAATAACCAATTTGATAAATCCACTTTATTCGACATAAATACTCCATTCAATATTTGTAAAGCTAATTTAGTGATATGGCTAATTAATGAACACTCATGCGATTGCCCTGACTTAAACTGGCTAAATTATTAAAATCGAAAGATCTGACTGCTATCTACGTGCCAGAGCCTGAAGATGACAGCTAGAATGGGTGACCATGTTTATTGCAGTATATTTAATTACTTAACAGATATTTACGTAAGTCCCTTTCTTGTCTCATAACATGTAAAATATAAACATTTTCAGCTTCTATTTTATAAAAAATACGACAAGGGTTAACTACAACTTCAAGATAATTAAGATTGCTCAGTTCTATTGGTTTCTTACATGACTCAGGAAAGGCTTCAAGCCTATCTACTTTATCAAATATCTTTTTAACCAATTTCTTAGCCGCAAGCATATTACTTATCGAAATATATTCAGCTATGTCATTTAAATCATCTAGTGCTGGGATTGTCCATACTATTTAAGCCATTTATTCATTTTCTTTTTAGCTTCAATATTAGAGACTATTTCACCACGACTAATTGCTTGTTCACCTTTAGCAAGAGCCTCAACAATTGCCATGCGCTTCTGCATAAACTCAAAATCGTCCACATCAACAAGATAAGCCGATGGTTGTCCATGCTCAGTGATCAGCACAGGTTCTTTAGAAGAATAAAGCTCTGACAAGATCTTAGTAGCTTGTCGCTTTAGTGTTGTGACTAATTCTACTCTCATGGTTATATCCGATATAAAAAGTGCCACTATAGTAGCACTCCAATCCAATTTAGGAATACTACTAACGCCAGCCACATGGGCCGAAGGGCGAAGCCCAGAAGGTCCAACAACAGTGATAGTAAGGCGTATCTTCTAGGCTAACTAATAAAACATAGCCATCCATTTTAAGAAAATTACATAAATCGTTTTGATTTCTTTTGCGACAGTTCTTTTCTTGGTACTCAATCCAATTATTTGAATCGATATAGCTGAAAATTAGCGCTACATTAGTCGTTGATTAATCATCTAGTGAATTTAATGCAGCAAAAAAACTTGATATCAATCAAGTATATGTTGGAAACGCTATTTGGAGAAAAGTTAACTTTTAAGCACGGTTAGGCGCACAACCAACGCTGACAGTTGGCAGCTCCTTGTCGTCGTTTTCGGTCTAAATGCTCACAATAGTCAGTTAATGCAGGTAAAGCCCCTACTGCACCTTTGAATAATGCGCCAAA